>NZ_JBEOZT010000011.1:0-175496 GCF_040298265.1 Nonomuraea sp. NPDC001636 | reverse complement strand
TGGGGGGGGGGTGTTGTTGTTGGTTTTTTTTGTTTTGTTGGTGGTGTGTGTGGCGGCTCTCCTCGGGGGGGTTTTTTTTCTGCGCGGGGGGGGGGGGGGGGGCCCCGGCCCCCCCCCCCCACCACAACAGTCACGCACCCCCAGCCGGCGGGTTCACCCGCATCAGCGGGAGCGCGACGGAAAGCGCGAGCACATGCTTCGCGCCAGTGGCTCCGGCACGGATCACGTGCTGCGCGCCAGCGGCTCCTGGCTGGGTTCCTCGCTGGGTTCCGGGCTGATCGCGACGTTGCCGCCGGAGAGGACCGCGACGACCGGTCCCGGCGGCAGGTGCGCCTGGTGGGTGAGGTAGGCGGCGGTGGCCACCGCGCCGCTGGGTTCGGCGCGTTCCCCCAGCTCCCGGTGGAGCAGGCCGGCGGCGGCGTCGATGGCGTCCTCGGTCACGGTCACCATGTCGTCCACGTACCGGTGGATGTGCTCCCAGGCCAGGGCGCCCAGCACCGGCGCGCGCAGTCCGTCGGCCCGCGTGCGGTAGGTCAGCTCCACCGGCCACGCCGTGCGCGTGCCCGACCGGAAGCTGGCCGTCCCGTCGGCGGCCAGCTCGGGCTCGACGCCGATCACCCGGATCGCCGGGTCGGCGGCCTTGACGGCGACCGCGATCCCGGCCAGCAGGCCGCCGTTGCAGACGGGCACCAGGACGGTCCCCGCGTCCGGCAGGTCCAGGCAGATCTCGGTCCCGGCGCTGCCGTGCCCGGCGATGACGTCGAACGCGTCGGAGCCGATCACCGTCGCGCCGAACCGGTCGGCCAGCGCCAGGCACGCCTCCTCCCGCAGAGCGGGCGGGACGATCACCACCTCCGCGCCGAGCCGGCGCGCGGCGCTCACCTTCAGCTCCGGCGCCGTGTCCGGCAGGACGACGGTCGCCCGCACCCCGTGTTCGGCGGCGGCGTAGGCGATGGCCTGGGCGTGGTTGCCCGACGACTGCGCCACCACGTGCCGGACGCCGCGCCCGGCCAGCCGGCCCACGGCGTTGGCCGCGCCGCGCACCTTGAAGGAGCGGGTGGGCTGCCGGTTCTCCGGTTTGACCCAGAGCCGTTCGCCGGGCAGCCGCAGCAGCGGCGTGCGCCGGACGTACGGCGCGATGCGGTCGCCGGCCGCGCGGACGTCGGCCGCGGTGACCAGTCCCGCCGCCCTCTCCGCCTCCATGGCAACAGCACTCTCGTTCATGCGCTCAGCACCCTCTCCTGGATGGCGTCCAGGTCGGCCGCGGCCTCCGAGGGCGGGGCGGCGTCCGGGACGAGGTCCTCCAGGTGGTGCAGCGGCCGGTGCCGCAGCCCCAGCAGCCCCCACAGCACCAGGAACACGCCGCTGGCCAGCAGCACCACCCCGGCGCCCCCGCCGGGACCGCCGGCGAACCGTCCGGCCCAGTCCGCCAGCGGCCCGGCGGAGAGGAAGCCGATCGGCTGCATGGCTGTGGCGATCATGATGTTCACCGCGAGCACCCGCCCCTGCAGCTCCGGCCCCACCTTGACCTGGATGATCGACAGCCAGTGCGCGTTGCCGATGCTCATGCACGCCAGCCGGACGAACAACCCGGCCGCGACCAGCCACACGACCGGCCACACGCCCATCAGCACCACGCCGAGCCCGGACCCGACGACGAAACCGATCATGCCGGTCGCCCGCCGCCGGGTGCCGCCCCACACCAGCACCACGCCGGTGCCCACGGCCGCGCCGACGCCGCCGACGGCGGTCACCGCGCCGAGGTCGGCCGAGTCGCCGATGGCCAGCACGACCGGGGTGACCAGCACCCACATCAGCGCGGTGCAGAAGTTCACCACCGCGAAGTAGAGCGCCATCACCATCAGCGGACGCCGCCGGCGCAGGAACCGCCACCCGCCGGTGAGCGCCGCCGTGAACGTCTCCTCACGCCGGTGGAACAGCCGGTCGGGGAAGCGCACCAGCAGCAGCGTCAGCACGCCGACCGCGAACGTGGCCACGTCCACGGCCACCACCGCCGACAGCCCGAACAGGCCGATCAGCGCGCCGCCCGCGAGCGGCGCGACCACGTTGCCCGCGCCGAAGCCCACGTTGGCCAGCGCGTTGGCCTGCGGCAGGTACGGTTTGGGCACCAGCTGCGCGATCGCCGCCAGCCAGGCAGGCTGCTGGAACGCCGACACGACCGAGGTCACGCCCACGATGAGGCAGACGTTCCAGAACTCCAGCCGGTCGGTGGTCAGCAGCAGCACCAGCGCCACCATGGCGAGCCCGGACAGCGCGTCGCAGGCCAGCATGATCTTGCGCCGGTCGACCCGGTCGGCCAGCGCGCCGCCCAGCGGGGTGAGCAGCACGGCCGGGATCTGCGCGAGCATCGTGACCAGCGCCAGATCCAGGATCTCGCCGCTGCGCTGGTAGGCCCACACGCCGAGCGCGAACGAGCTCAGCGCCGTGCCCAGCGCCGAGACGATCTGCCCGCCGGCGACGGTGTAGAAGGACCCCAGCCTGGTGCGTTCGGGCGGGCGCACCGGATCGGGCAGCGTTCCGGCCGCCCAGCGGGTCAGGTGCGCCAGCACGACGGCGGCCAGCGGCTCGGCCTGGTGACGCAGGAAGTAGTGCCCGGCCCTGGGCAGCACGGCCCGCTCCACCCGCGGCGCGAACGCCGCCCACTCGGTGTAGCGCTCCTCGTGCAGCTCGGTGGCGCGGTCGCGCTCCCCGACCAGGCTCAGGATCGGGGCGCGCAGCGGCGTCCCCTCGCCGGCCAGCTCCTGGCCGAACCACTCCTGCGCCTGGTCGGCGTCGTGCCGCATGGCGCGGACGGCGGTGCGTTTGGCGGCCTCGTCCATGTCGTCGAGCAGCCCGCCGGAGGCGCGCAGCGCGTCGCGGAACATCCGGTCGGACACCCAGCGGTCGCCGCCGAACAGCCGCCTGACCATGCCGGGCAGCCGCGCGGCCGGGAAGCCGGCGGCGGCGATCACGCCCAGCACGGGCACGCCGTCGGCCTCCAGCTTGCGCGCGAGCGCGACGGCGGGCGCGGAGCCCACGCAGTGGCCGTAGATCGCGACCGGGCCCGACGCGGTCGCCGCCACCTCGGCGGCCAGCACGTCCACCAGCTCCGCCAGCGGCAGCGGCAGCTCGTCGGGGCGGGCCGGGTCGTGGCCGGGCAGCTCGGCGGAGAGCACCTCCACCCGGTCGCCCAGCGCCTGGGCCAGCGGCTGGTACACCGCCGCCGACCCGCCGCCGTACGGCACGCACACCAGCGTGAACTCGCCGGCCCGTCCGCCGCCCAGGCGGTGCAGCAGCCCGCCGCCGCTCTCCTGGCCGAGGAAGGCGGCCAGCTGGGCGACGGTCGGCCGGGTGAACAGGTCGATCACCCGCAGCCCGCGGCCGATCTCCTTGACCGCGCGCACCGCGGCGAACGAGTCGCCGCCGAGGGCGAAGAAGTCGTCGCCCGCCCCGACCCGCTCCACGCCGAGCACCCGGGCGAAGGCCCCGGCGACCAGCTCCTCGTTCGGCGTCGAGGGCGCCGCGTACGCGGCCTGCTCGGCCACCGGCTCGGGCAGGGCGGCCCGGTCGATCTTCCCGTTCGGGTTGAGTGGCAGCCGGTCGAGCGCGACGACGTGCGCCGGGACCATGTAGTCGGGCAGCCGCTCACGCAGCGCCGAGCGCACGGCCGCGGCCTCCACGGTCGCGGGCGTCACCCACGCGGCGAGCTGCCTGGCCTTGCCCTCGCCGACGGGCAGCACCACGGCCTCGGCGACCTGGGGCAGCGCCCGCAGCGCGGTGGTGACCTCGCCCAGCTCCACCCGGTAGCCGCGCACCTTGACCTGGTCGTCCACCCGGCCGCGGAACTCGATCCGGCCGTCGGAGGTGACGCGCAGCAGGTCGCCGCTGCGGTAGCAACGTCCCTGCCCGGTCAGCGGGTCGGGGACGAACCGCTCGGCGGTCAGCTCGGGCCGGCCGATGTAGCCGCGGGTGACGCCGGGGCCGCCGACCACCAGCTCGCCGGGCACGCCGGGCGGCACCGGCCGCAGCTCGGCGTCCACCAGGTGCCCGTACACGCCGGGCAGCGGACGGCCCAGCGGCACGATGCCGGTCCGCCGGTCGGCGGGGATCTCCTCGGTGTCGCACACCAGGCAGATCATCGTGGACTCGGTGTGTCCGTAGTGGCTCTGGATCCTGAGCTCGGGCCGGGCGGCGCGGGCCCGCTCCACCAGGTCCCACGGGCACGCCTCGCCCGCCAGGATCAGCAGCCGGCGCGGCAGCACGGCGGCCAGGTCGCCGCCCGAGGCCAGCAGCTCCAGGTGGCTCGGGACGCACTTGACGACGTCCACCCGGTGCTCGGCCAGGTATCCGGCGAACGCGGCCGGGTCCATCGCGGTCTCGCGCGGCACCAGGTGCACCGTCCCGCCGGTGGTCAGCGCGCCGAACACGCAGGTCAGGCCGAAGTCGGCGGCGGGCGTGGAGACCACCGCGAACGACCCGCCGGGCACGCCGATGCGCGGCAGCATGCCGCCCAGGTAGTTCAGGACGCCGCCGTGCTCGGCGGCCACCGCCTTGGGCGTGCCGGTGGACCCCGACGTGAAGATCACGTGGTGCAGGTGCTCCGGCAGCACCTCGACCCGGGGCCGGGTGTCCGGCAGGGACGGCGGCCGGTCCAGCGTCAGTACCCGCCTGCCGTCCCCGATCAGGGGCGCGAACTCGCTCACCGTCACCACGGCGCGCACCCCGGCGGCCTCCAGCATCGCGGCGATCCGCGCCGCCGGGTACGCCGGGTCCATCGGCAGGTAGCCGCCGCCCGACTTCTGGATGCCGAACAACGCGCACGCCAGGTCCGCGCCCGGCTCCAGCAGCACGCCGACCGGCTCGTCGGCGCTCACCCCGGCTTCCAGCAGCCAGTGGGCGATCCGGTTGGCGGCCGCCTCCAGCTCGGCGTAGGTCAGGGCGCGGTCGGCGCCCACCACGGCCGGCGCGCCGGGGGTCTCGTCCACCCAGCGTTCGATCAGGTGGTGCACCGCCCCGGCGGGCGGCTCCGGCGGCGGCCCGCCGGCCAGCGCCGGACCGGTCACCGGCTCCAGCGGCACCGCGCCCACCGGCGTGTCCAGGTCGGCGAGCAGCCCGTCGAGCAGGGCGGCGTACCAGCGGGTCAGCTTGGCCGCGGTGCCCGGTTCGAACAGGTCGGTCCGGTAGGCGAGGCCGCCGCGCAGCGGCGCGCCCGGCCCGTCGTCCACGACGTGCCAGCTCAGGTCGAACTTGGTGGTCAGCTCCGGCAGGTGGATCTCGGACGCCTCCAGGCCGGGCAGCTCCGCCCCGGCCACGCCGGGGACGTAGTTGAGCATCACCTGGAACAGCGGCGTGGCCGCCAGGTTCCGCTCCGGCCGCAGCCGGTCCACCACCCGGTCGAACGGCGTGCCCGCGTGCGCGAGCGCGCCCAGGGCGGACTCCCGCGCGCGGGCCAGCAGGTCGCGCCCGGTCGGGTCGCCGCCCACGTCGGTCCGCACGACCACGGTGTTGAGGAAGCAGCCGACCACGCCTTCGGTGTCCGGGTGGTCGCGGCCGGAGACCGGCACGCCGACCGCGATGTCCGCGCTCGCCGACAGCCGGGCCAGCAGCGCCTGCAACCCGGCCAGCAGCACGATGAACGGCGTGGACCGGTAGGCGGCGGCCACCGCCCTGATCCGCTCGCTCAGCTCCGGCGGGAGCTCCAGGTCCAGCGCGGCTCCGCCCGGGTCGGGCACCGCGGGGCGCGGCCGGTCGGTGGGCAGGTCGAGCACCGGCGGCAGGCCGTCCAGGTGCCCGGCCCACCAGTCCAGGTCGGCCGGGTCGGGGACCGGCGAGACCTCGGCGTACTGCGCAGGGGGCGGGTCGAGCGGCGGGCGCAGGCCGAGGCGGGCGGCGTACAGGCCGGACAGCTCCGACAGCAGCAGCCCGCGCGTCCACGCGTCGGTGGCGATGTGGTGGAAGGTGAGCGAGAGCACGTGCTCGTCGCCGGCCCCAGGTTCGCCGACCGTGAGCAGCACCGCCCGCATCGGCGGCTCGCGGTCCAGCGCGAACGGCGTCGCCAGGTGCCCGGCCAGCACGTCCTCGACCTCGGACCGGTCCACGCGCGCGGTGGAGACGGGCACCTCGGCGGCGTCCCGCACCACCATCACCGGCTCGGGGCCGGAGTCGTCGACCACGCCGCGCAGCACGTGGTGCCGCTCGGCCAGGTCGCGCACCGCGTCCAGCAGCGCCTCCGCGCGCAGCGGGCCGCGCAGCCGCAGCGCCACCGGCACGTTGTAGGCGCTGCTGTCCGGTTCGAGCTGCGCCAGGAACCACAGCCTGGCCTGCACCCCGGACAGCGGCACCGGCCCGTCCGCCGGCGCGCGCCGCACGCGCGCCGCGGTGGCCGGACGGGGCAGCGCGGCGGCCAGGTCGGCCAGCACCGGATGCTCGAACAGCAGCCGCACCGGCACCGCCGCGCCCAGCCGCTCCCGCAGCCGCCCGGCCACCCGGGTCGCCGCGAACGAGTGCCCGCCGAGGGCGAAGAAGTCGTCGTCCGCCCACACCTCGGCGAGTTCGAGCACGTCCGCCCAGACCTCGCCGACCAGGCGCTCGGCGGGCGTGCCCAGCGGCACCCGCACCGCGGGCCCCGACTCGGGCACGGGCAGCGCCGCCCGGTCCACCTTGCCGTTCGGCGTGAGCGGCAACGCCTCCAGCACGCCGATCGCGGCCGGCACCATGTAGTCGGGCAGCCGCTCGCGCAGCGCCGAGCGCACCTGGGCCGCGTCCACCGTCGCGGGCGTCACCCAGGCGGCCAGGCGGCGCTCCAGGCCGTCGCCGACCGGCTGCACGTACGCCTCCGCGACCTGCGGCAGGGCCCGCAACGCCGCGGCGACCTCGCCCAGCTCGACGCGGAAGCCGCGCACCTTCACCTGGTCGTCGATCCGTCCGAGGAACTCGATCAGCCCGTCCCCGGTCACCCGGACCCGGTCGCCGGTGCGGTACCAGCCGCCGGTGAACCGCTCCGCGGTGAGGTCGGGACGGCCCAGGTAGCCGCGGGCCACGCTCGGGCCGCCGATCCACAGCTCACCGGGCACGCCGGGCGGCAACGCCCGTCCGGACGGGTCGGCCACCCGGCACACCACGTCGGCCAGCGGCCGGCCCAGCGGCGCCCGGCCCGGCCCCAGCTCGGCCAGCGCCTGGCCGGCGTCGCAGGCCAGCGCCGACACCGTGGTCTCGGTGGGGCCGTAGTGGATCTGCACCTCCAGGTCCGGCCGCGCCGCCCGGACCCGCGCGACCAGGTCCGCCGGCACCGCCTCGCCGGCCAGGATCAGCAGCTTGGCGGGCAGGGCGGCCGTGCCGAGGAGTTCGAGCTGGCTGGGCACCATCTTGATCGCGTCCACCGGGTGCGCCGCCAGGCGGGCGGCGAACGCGGCCGGGTCGGTGGCCGTCTCGTGGTCGATCAGGTGGAGGGTGGCGCCCGTGGTCAGCGCGCACCACAGGTTCGTCATGCCCAGGTCGGCGGCGGCGGTGGAGACCAGCGCGAACGACGTCATCCCCGCGGGGAGGACGTCGGCCACCGCGCCGAGGTAGTGCGTGATGTGCCGGTGCTCGACCGCGACGCCCTTCGGCCGTCCGGTCGAGCCCGAGGTGTAGATCACGTACGCCAGGTGCTCCGGCCGCACCGCCACGCCGGGACGCTCGCCGGACGCCTGCGCCGCGGCGGCGAGCTCGGCGCCGGTGAGCACGATCCGCGCTCCGGCGTCGGCCACCACCGCCTGGTTGCGCCGCTCCGGGTAGACCGGGTCGAGCGGCAGGTAGGCGGCGCCCGCCTTGAGCACGCCGAGCACGGCGACCACCAGCTCGGGCCGCCGCTCCAGCAGCACGCCGACCGGCTCCTGCGGCCGCACCCCGCTCTCCAGCAGCCAGTGGGCCACCTGGTTGGCGCGGCGGTCCAGCTCGGCGTAGCTGAGCGAGCCGACCGCGACCGCGTCGGGGCGGGCGTCGGCCATCCGCTCGACCAGCGTGTGCAGCGGCACGTCGACGGGCAGGCCGGCGTCCCGGCCGCGCAGGTCGTCGCCGGCCGGCAGCCGCACCGGCGCGCCCGGGTCGGTGAGCATGCCGTCCAGCAGCTCCAGGTACCAGCCGGCCAGCCGGCGCACGGTGGCCTCGTCGAACAGGTCGGTGCGGAAGCGTAACTCGCCGGAGAAGCGGGTGCCGTCGTCGCCGAGCTCCAGGTTCAGGTCGAACTTGGCGGTCGGCGCGGGCGGCGTCCCGGCCTCGACCGCCAGCCCCGGCAGCGACGGCGGCGCGCCGGTGTCGTAGACGTTGAGCATCACCTGGAACAGCGGCGTGACCGCGAGGTTCCGCTCCGGCTGCAGCCGCTCCACGACCCGCTCGAACGGCGTGCCGGCGTGCGCGAACGCGTCCAGCGCCGCCGTGCGCGCACGGGCCAGCAGCTCGGCGCCGGTCGGGTCGCCCGCGGTGTCGCCGCGCACCACCAGCGTGTTGATGAAACAGCCGACGACCCGCTCGGCGTCGGGGTGGTGGCGGCCCGCGTGCGGCACGCCGATCGCGATGTCGTCCACGCCGGACAGGCGGCTCAGCAACGCCTGCAAACCGGCCAGGAACACCATGAACGGCGACGTCCCGGCCACCGCGCGCACCTTCGCCGACAACGCCTCGGGCACCTCCACCGCGACCGCCGCCCCCTCCCACGTGGGGACGGCCGGGCGCGGGCGGGCGAGCGGCAGGTCGAGCACCGGCGGCAGGCCCGCCAGGTGAGCGGCCCACCAGTCGAGGTCGGCGTCGGGCCGTCCGGCCTCCCACGCGGCCACGTCCGCGTACTGCAGGGCCGGGGCAGCGGGGGGCGGCTCCAGGCCGAGGCGGGCGGCGTACAGGTGGGCGAGATCGTCCAGCAGCACGCGTTCCGACCAGGCGTCGGTGGCGATGTGGTGCAGGGTGAGCGCGAGCACGCACTCCTCGTCGCCGAGCCGGTAGAGCGTGGCCCGCAGGGGCGGCTCGGCGTCCAGCCGGAACGGCCGCCAGGCGTGCTCGGCCAGCTCCCGCTCCAGCTCCTCCGGGGCGGCGGCCACCATGTCGACCACCATGTCGACCACCATGTCGACCACGGGCACCGGCACGGCGGCGACGGGCCGCACGCGTCCGTCCTCGATGACGCCGCGCAGGATCCAGTGCCGCTCGGCCAGGTCCGCCACCGCGCCGGTGAGGGCGGCGACGTCCACCGGGCCGCGCAGCCGCAGCCTCAGCGGCACGTTGTAGGCGGGCGTGCCCGGTTCGAGTTGGGCCAGGAACCACAGCCGCTGCTGCGCCGGCGACAGCGGCATGTCCGCGGCCGACGTCGCCGGGATCCGGGGGACGGCGGCCTGCTCCTTCTGCTTCAGGGCGGCGGCGAGCCTGGACCGGACGAGTTCGGCGATCCGGTCCTCACGTACCTCGGTCATCCCTCGTTCCCCTCGATCAGGTCGGCGGCCAGCAGTTCCTCCAGCGCGACGGCGAAGTCGGCCAGCACCGGCCGGTCGAACACCAGCCGCACGGGCACGGTGACCTGCAACATCTCGCGCAGGCGGGCGGCCACCCTGGTCGCGGCGAACGAGGCTCCGCCGAGGGCGAAGAAGTCGTCGCCGGCCCAGACCTCGGGCCGTTCGAGCACCTCGGCCCAGACGGCGGCCACCAGGAGCTCGGCCTCGGTGGCCGGTTCGGCCCGCGCCGGGGCCGGGCCGGTGTCCGGCTCGGGCAGCGCGTGACGGTCGACCTTGCCGCTGGGCAGCGTGGGCAGGGCCGGCAGCGCGACCCAGCGGCGCGGCACCATGTGGCCGGGCAGCCGGGACCGGGCGTGCCGCTCGACCGCGGCCAGGTCCGCCGTCTCCGGCGCGACGTAGCCGACCAGGTGGGCCTGCGCGTCCGTGCCCGCCACGGTCACCGCGGCCTCGGCGACCTCGCGCAGCACGGCCTCGATCTCGCCCAGCTCGATCCGGTGGCCGCGGATCTTCACCTGGTGGTCGTGGCGGCCGTGGAACTCCAGCGTCCCGTCCGGTCGCCAGCGCGCCAGGTCGCCGGTGCGGTAGCAGCGGCCGTCCGGCGTGAACGGGTCGGCCACGAAGGCGGCCGCGGTCAGGTCCGGACGGCCCCGGTAGCCGCGGGCCACCCCGGCGCCGCCCAGCAGCAGCTCGCCGACCGCGCCCGGCGGCACCAGCCGCAGCCGCGCGTCGACCACGTACGCCCGCTCGCCCGGCATCGGCGACCCGATCGGCACCCGGTCGCCCTCGTGCGGGCGCACCCGGTGCAGCGTGGAGGTGACGGTGGTCTCGGTGGGCCCGTAGGCGTTCCACAACTCGCCGACGCGCAGCAGGATCTGCTCGGCCAGCGCCGGGTCCAGCGCCTCCCCGCCGGCGACGGCGCGCAGCGCGGGGTCACCCGCCCAGCCCGCCGCGATCAGCATCCGGTACGCGGTCGGCACCAGGTCGATCACCGTGGCCGCGCCGGCGGTGATCAGCTCCGCCAGCGCGTGCCCGTCGGTGGCCGTGGCCCTGTCCACCACCACCGACGTGCCGCCGGCGGCCAGGACGCTCCACAGCTCGGAGGCCGAGGTGTCGAAGCTCAGCGGCGCGACCGCGGGCTGCACGTCGGCCGGGCCGAGGCGGAGCGCGGAGATCATGCCGGCCACGAGGGCGGCCAGGGCGCCGTGAGTGACCTCGACCCCCTTGGGGGCGCCGGTGGAGCCGGAGGTGTAGGTGACGTACGCCAGGTCCTCGGCGCGCACCTCGGGAAGGTCCGCGCGGGGGCCCGCCGCGAGCCGGTCCACGTCGAGCGTCACCGGCCCGTCCTTGCCGGGTGCCGTCTGCGGGGGTGTCCCGGCGCGGGTGAGGACCACGCGGGCGCCGGCGTCCGCGGCCAGCAGGCGCAGCCGCTCGGCCGGGTGTTCCGGGTCCAGCGGCAGGTACGCCGCCCCCGCCCGCCACACGCCCAGCAGCGCAGCGGGCAACATCTCGTCCCGCGGCACGTGGACGCCGACCACGTCGCCGCGCGACACCCCGTGCGCCAGCAGCCCGGCCGCGATCCGGTCGGCGCGGTCGTTCAGCTCGGCGTGACTCAGGGCGACGCCGTCCGGGCCGACCACCGCCGTGCCGGTGGCGTGCGCGGCGAGCGACAGCGGCACCGGCGGCAGGTCGTCCGGCAGCCGGGGGCCGGCCGCGCGGGCCAGTAGCGCGGCGCGTTCGTCCGGGGTGACCGGCTCGAACGTGGCGATCGCCAGGTCCGGCTCGGCCACCACGCGCCGCAGCAGCCACAGCAGCCGGTCCAGGTACGCCCCGGCCGCCTCCCGGCCGAGCAGCGCGACCGCGTACTCCAGGTGCAGCTCGGCGCCGGCGGCCGTGCGGTTGACCAGCACGCTGAACTCGTGCACCGCCGCGCCCGGGCCGACCTCGGTCAGCAGTTCGAGGCAGCCGGCGCGCACCGGCACCTCGGCGTGCTGCATGGCCAGCAGCACCGGGGCGCGCGGCACGTCGGCGGGCGGGACCTCCTGGTGGACCAGCGCCCGCGTGGCGGCCTGCCCGGCCTGCCGGACCAGGTCGCGGAAGGTCGGCGCGGCGTCCGGCCGCAGCCGCACCGGGACCGTGTCGATCAGCGGCCCGACGACCCGGGCCAGCTCCGGCCGGGCGCGCCGCGCCGCGACCATGCCGACCAGCGTGTCCGGCTCCCCGGCGGCCAGGGCGAGCGCGGCCAGGTAGACCGCGTACGGCGTCGCGCCGCACGCGCGGGCCAGCGCGGCCACGCCGTCCGTGAACTCCTCGGTGAGCGGCCTGACCACCCGGCACGTCGTCAGGTCGCCGGGCGGCGGCCCCGCCACCGGCGCCCCCGCCAGCTCGCCGCGCCAGAACTCCCGCAGCCGTTCGAGGTCGGGCCGGTCCTCCTGCTCGCGCACCGCCACGTCGCCGAGCTGCACCGCCGGCTCGGGGACGGGCTCACCCGCCAGCTCGGCGGCCAGCTCGTCCATCAGCACGCCGGTCGAGCCGCCGTCGAAGGCGATGTGGTCCGTCACGAGCACCAGCTCGGCCACGCCCTCTCCGACGGGGCACAGGCTGGCGCGCAGCAACGGCACCTCGGTCGTCACGTCGAACACGTGCTCCACCGCGGCCCGGGCCACCTTCACCGGGTCCGCGCCCGCCGGATGCTCGACCAGGGGGACGGCGACGGGCGGGTGCACGACCGCGTACGGGACGCCGTCCTCGCCGACGGAGATCGTGCTGCGCAGGGCCTCGTGCCGGCGCAGGACCGCGTCCAGCGCCCGGCGCAGCGGCGCGCTCCCGCTCAGGTCGCGCACGCGCAGCCGGATCGACACGGTGGTGACCGGGCTGTGCGGGTGGAGCTGGCGCAACGTCCAGAACTCGCGCTGGGCGGCGGTGAGCGGGTGGCTGGTCCGGCCGGTCCGCCGCACCGGAGCCGATCCCGGCTCACGCAGGCGCGCCGCCAGCCCGGCCGCGGTCGGCTCGGTCAGGAACGTCGCCAGCGGCACGGTGTGCCCCAGCCGCCGGGACAGCTCGGTCACCACCCGGGCGGCGGCCAGCGAGTGCCCGCCCAGGTCGGCGAACCGGTCGTGCACGCCCACCTCCGGCAGGCCCAGCACGGCCGCGATCACCTCAGCCACCTGGCGCTCGTCGTCCGTCCGGGGCGCGACCGGCGCCGCGGTCCCCGTCCGGGCGGCGCCCAGCTTGGGCAGGGCCGCGCGGTCCACCTTGCCGGTGGGGGCGATCGGCAGGTCGCCGGTGACGCCGATCCTGGCCGGGACCAGGTGGTCGGGCAGCCGGTCACGCAGCCAGTCGCGCAGCTCGGGCTCGGTCACGCCGGAGGCGGCCACGTGCGCGACGAGGTAGGCGATGCCGTCGTCGTCGGTGTGGGCCAGGACGACGGCGCGGCGCACCGCGGGATGGCGGTCCAGCGCCGACTCGACCTCGCCCAGCTCCACCCGGTAGCCGCGGATCTTGACCTGGTCGTCGGCGCGGCCCACGTAGCGCAGCTCGCCGTCCACCCGCCGGACCAGGTCGCCGGTGCGGTAGACGCGGGTGCCGTCCGGGTCGGTGCCGAACGCCTGCGAGTCGTGGCCCAGGTAGCCGCGGGTCACGTTCGGGCCGCCGATCCACAACTCGCCGACCTCGCCCTCGGGGACCGGCCTGCCGGCGGCGTCGCGCACGCTGAGCAGCGCGTTCGCCATCGGCCCGCCCAGCGGCGGGTCGCCCTGGTGGTCGCGGCTCACCTCGAACAGGGTGGAGCCGGTGGTGCACTCGGTGGGGCCGTACATGTTGAGCACGCGGCGCACGCCGGGGTTGGCGTACACGCGCGCGACCAGCGCGGCGGTCAGCCGCTCGCCGCCGGACAGCACCATGCGCACGCCGTCCGGCAGCGGCTCGCGCAGCAGCACCGACAGCGCGGACGGGACGCCGAAGACCGTGCGCACCTCGTCGCGGGCGGGCAGCGTCGGCAGCGCCAGCACGTTGTCCGCCATGATCACGGTCCCGCCGGCGGACAGCGGCGTGAAGATCTGGGTGATCGAGGCGTCGAAGCAGATGGAGGAGCCGGCGAGCATGCCGCTCAGCTCCTCGGCGGTGTAGGCGGACGCCTCCCAGCGCACCAGGTTCAGGGTGTTGCGGTGCTCCACGACCACGCCCTTGGGACGGCCGGTGGAGCCGGAGGTGTAGATCACGTACGCGGCGTCGTCCGGCTCGCCGGGCACCTGCGGCCCGTGCGCGGCGGGCGTCACGTCGTCGACGAGCACGGCGTCCGCGCCGGTCGGCGCCGCGGTCTCGCGCCGCGCCGCCGAGGTGACCACCGCGGTCATGGCGGCGTCCTCGGCCATGAAACGTAAGCGTTCCGCCGGGTAGGCGGGGTCCAGCGGCACGTAGGCCGCGCCCGCCTTGAGCACCCCGATCAGCGCGGGCACCAGCCACTCGTCGCGGTCGAGGCAGATGCCCACCAGGTCGCCGCGTGCGACCCCCCGCGCGGCCAGGGCGTTGGCGATCCCGTTGGCCCTGCGGTCGAGCTTGGCGTAGGTCATCCGGCTTGTGCCCGCGACGACGGCGAGGCGATCGGGTGTCCGTCGGCACTGCGCCTCCAGGGCCTCGTGGAGGCGTCCCGGCGAGTCGGTGGGAGGGCGGTTCGCGCCCGTCACATCCGTAGTCATGTGTCCTCTTTCCAGCAAAGGTCAAACGTGCCCGGGTGGGCGGTATGGAACAGCCCGTTCCTCGGGACGGCACGCGGGCCCGGGCGAGGTCGTCGCTGGGCGCGTGGGGTCGTGCGGGGTCGTGCGGGCGGTTCAGTGTCGCGCGGTCGGCGGGTGCGGTGGGGGGCATTCGCGGCAAATGTCATGTTCTGCGGTTACGTGCTCCTTTCGCCCATGGTCGTCCGCGCAGCAGCATCGGTGACCTGGCTTGCCACTGACTTGGAACCTGCCATGACCTTGCTTGCAGGAGGGCGCGTCATCGGCCGGTGGGCGCGGGACGGCTCGGCAGGCGGTCAGCGGCGTCCCGGCGCCCAGCGACGGCCGGAGCGCGCGAACCTCCTGGACCGGCGACAGGCAGACCCCGGGCTCCGGACGTCGGCGAGGAGTGCGGCCTTCGCACCACTGTTCCGGAACGCCACACCGACATGATCCTCTTCGCCAGGGCAGTCCCGCAAACGTGATCGAAAGGCACGAAAATCCGCGGACGGGCAAGCACATCCGTCGCGGGACCTCACGGGACGGCGAGGCCGGGAGCGCGACGGGAAAGGCCCGGTCCTCGGGCGTCGGCGCACAGGAGGGCTCGAAAAAGAAAGCCCCCGCCGGGGTCGGACCCCGGCGGGGGAGGGGCGGCGTCACGGACGCCGTGCCGTGCGTGGTCAGGGACGGCGTGGCCGCCCCGTTCGCCGTCCGCACGTGGCGCCGCGGCGTCCGGGCCCCGCTCCTGCCCGTGATGGCCAGGCCGCCGACGCGGCCGACGGGCAGGGGAGGAGGGACGTCACGCGGCGGCGACGGGTCGTGTTCAGCCGGTGTACCGCGGCTTGACGGCGACCGGCTCCCTCGGCCCCGCCGTCTGCTCCACCGTGGGCCGGCGGCCTTCGGCGGGCACCGGCGAGGGCGCCGCGGAGGTGGCCACGGCGGGCACTGCTGCGGGCACCGCTGCGGGCACTGCCGCGGGCACTGCGGCGGGCTTCTTGGGCTCGGCCGAGGCCGTCCCGGAGAGCCCGGCGAGGCCCGCCGCGAGCGCCAGCGCCGCGACGCCGCCGACCAGCATGGTTCTGATCTTCATAGGGTTCCTCTCATCCTTCGAGCAGGGCATCAGCCCTTGACGACGACCGGAGTGCCGATCGCCAGGTTCTTCGCCATCCAGGTGATGTCGTCGTTGCCGACCCGGACGCAGCCGTGGCTGGCCCGCGTGCCGATGGCGGACGGCTTGTTCGTCCCGTGGATCGCCAGCTGGCCGGGGCCGCCGGCGAAGCTCTTCAGCACCGGCGAGAAGCCGCTCAGCCCGAAGGCGTACGCGCCGTAGGCCCCGCCGTCGCCGGTGGGCCGCACCAGCTCGGTGAAGAAGTAGCGGCCTGGCGGCGTCGGCGTCCCGGCCTCGCCGGTCGCGACCTTGCCCGTCCTGACGGGCCGGTCGCCGTCGTAGACCGTGAAGCGGAACGCCCCGCGGTCGATCTCCACGCGGTGGGACGTCTCGGCGAGCGTCACGTCGGCGGCCCTGATCCAGCCCTTGCTGCCGTTGGGCCGGATCGGCAGCAGCACCTGGAGCCAGTCGCCCTCGTCGCGGTCCACCAGGAAGACGCGCGTCGCGCCGTAGTCGTTGGGGCTGGTGATCGTCGTCCGGGCCACGCCCTGTCTGCCCCGGTAGATCGTGATCCGAGCCCCCTTGACGCTCGCGATCTTCGACCTGGCGCCGCCCGCCGGCTCGGTGCGCGCGACGGTGCTCGCCGTGGCGCCCGCCGTGGTGCCCGGCGTGGTGCGCGCGGGGTCGGGCCGTACGGCGCCGTCTGCGCTGCCCGCGCAGCCCGCCGACAGGAGGGCGAGCGCCGTCGCCGCGGCCGTACGAAGCAGGTTGGTTCTCACCCGGCGCAGCCTGGCGGCAGAATGTGTGGAACCTGTTTGCCTGTCATGCGGATCCCGTATGCACTCGCGCGGTGCGCATAACCTCGGGCCATGTGCGCGTACGTGCTGGTCGCCGAGGACGACCCCAAGCAGGCCGAACTGCTCAGGCGCTACCTGGAGCGGGAGGGCCACGAGGTCCGCGTCGTGCACGACGGACGTTCGGCGATCGACGAGGCCCGGCAGGGGGACCCCGCCCTCGTGCTGCTCGACGTGATGATGCCGAAGGTCGACGGCCTGGACGTCTGCCGGGTGCTGCGCGCCGAGTCCGACCTGCCGATCCTGATGCTGACGGCCCGGTCCACCGAGGACGACCTGCTGCTCGGGCTCGACCTCGGCGCCGACGACTACATGACCAAGCCGTACAGCCCGCGTGAGCTGATGGCCCGCGTGCGCACGCTGCTGCGCCGCACCGGCAGGGCGCCGGAGACCGGCCGGCTGTTCCGGGCGGGCGACCTGGTCGTCGACCCGGTCAGGCACACCGTCACCGTGGCGGGCACGCCGGTCGACTGCACGCTGGCGGAGTTCCGGATCGTCGAGACGCTGGCCGCCGAGCCGGAACGGGTGTTCACCAGGAAGCAGCTGCTGGAGCGCGTCCACGGCTTCGACCGGTTCATCACCGAACGCACGGTCGACGTGCACGTGATGAACCTGCGCAAGAAGATCGAGCCCGAGCCGCGCCGCCCGTCCCGGCTGCTGACCGTGTACGGCGTCGGCTACAAGCTGACCCAGGCATGAGGTCGCTGTTCGTCCGGCTGCTCACCAGCTCGGCCGTCGTGGCGGTCTGCTCGATCACGGCGACGGCGTGGCTGGCCGCGAGCAGCACCTCCGGCGCGATCCAGCGCGAGCAGGGCCAGACGCTGGCCAGCGACGCCCAGATCAACAACAGCCTGCTCGGCTACGCCGCCCGCCATCCCGACTGGTCCGGCGTCGCCGCCACCGTCCGCGACCTCGCCGCCGCCAACAGCCGCCGCGTCGCGCTGACCACGGAGAAGGGCGCCCTCATCGCGGACTCGGCGGCCGCCGGGACCCCGCTGCCCGCCCGGGTGTCGGCCGTCGTCGATCCGCTGGCCGTGGACGTGACCCTGGTGCCGGGGGCGGCCGAGGACCGCATCGATCCGCGCGCGGTGGGCCCCTTCCTGCTGCCCGACCGTGACCGGGTCCGGCTGGGGAAGGCCGCCGGCGCCTACGCCGCCTGCATGAGACGCACCGGGCAGGCCGTCCGGACGACCGTCTCCCACACCGGCCGGCCCTCCGTGACGACGACCGGCGAGGGCGTCCCGCAGGAGCCGAGCCCGGTCCCGGTCCCGGCGGTCCCGGCGGTGGAGCCCCCCTGCGACGCGGTCACCTTCAACACGCCGACGCGCACCGAGAAGGCCGCGTTGAAGCAGCTCAACCTCCTGGTCGGCAGATGCCTGAAGGGCAAGGGCGCGGAACGCGGCTCGGTCGGCCTCGACTTCACCTGGGTCGCCAAGGACAAGCGGCCGGCGTCCTCGGCCGCCGAGCCCGGCCAGACGATCTCCTCCTGCATCGTCGCCGCCCGCAAGGAACAGCTCGACCCCTACGTCGCCCCCGCCGCCTACCTGTACATCGGATCCCCGGCCGAGGCCACCGGCCCGCGCATCCCGCTGCCCTCGATCGCCGGCGCCGCCCTCCTCGTGCTCGTGCTGACCGTCGGCGTCAGCGTCATGGCGGCCAGGCGCCTGGTCGGCCCGGTCAACGCGCTCACCCACGCCGCCCGGCGGATGCGCGACGGTGACAGCTCGGCCCGCGTCCAGGTCAGGACGACCGGCGAGATCAGCGAGCTGGCCACGGCGTTCAACGAGATGTCCGAGCACCTCCAGCGCATGGAGGTGCAGCGCAGGGCCATGGTCAGCGACGTCTCCCACGAGTTGCGCACCCCGCTGAGCAACCTCAGAGGCTGGCTGGAGGCGGCACAGGACGGCGTCGCCGAGCTGGACCCCGCGCTGATCGCCTCCCTGGTCGAGGAGCTCCTGCTGCTGCAGCACATCGTGGACGACCTCCAGGACCTCGCCCTCGCCGACGCGGGCAAGCTGCGCCTGCACCTCGAACCCGTGCACCTCGGCGACCTCCTCGACCAGGTGGCCACCGCCCACCGGGGCCGCGCCGAGGCCGCCGGGCTCACCCTGACCACCGGCGGCACCGGCGCGCCCACCCTGACCGCCGACCCGGTACGACTCCGCCAGGCCATCGGCAACCTCGTCACCAACTCCCTGCGCTACACGCCGGCCGGCGGGCGCATCACGCTGGCCGCCCGCCAGGACGGCGACCACGTGGTCATCGAGGTGACCGACACGGGGATCGGCATCCGCGCCGAGCACCTTCCGCACGTCTTCGACCGGTTCTGGCGGGCGGAGAAGTCCCGCAACCGCCGCACCGGCGGCAGCGGCCTCGGCCTCGCGATCGTCCGCGACCTGGCCGAGGCGCACGGTGGCACCGCCACGGCCGCCAGCACCCCGGGCGTCCGCACCACCTTCGCCTTGCGCCTTCCGGTACGACCGTGATCCTGTGAGCACACGTCCTAGGGTGACGGGAATGACGGGATCGGCGGTGGGCGTGCGCACGCAGGAGCAGATACGGCAGCGGAACCTGAGCGAGGTGCTGCGGCGCGTCCACAACGAGGGGGCGGTGTCACGCGCCGCGCTCGGCCGCCGGATGGGCCTCAACCGCAGCACCATCATGGATTTGACGGCCGAACTCGCCGCGGCCGGGCTCGTCCGCGAGGGCGTGCCGGCCGGGCGGGGCCGGGCGGGGCGGCCGTCCATCGTCGTCATGCCCGAGCAGGGCACGGTGTACGGGCTGGCGTTCGACGTCGCCGTGGACCGGCTGGTCGCGGCCCGCGTCGGGCTGGGCGGCCGGGTCCTCGACCGCAGGGAGGCCGTCCGCGCCCGCGCCGGGGTCGACCTGGAGGACGTCGTCGGGGTGCTGGCCGCGTTCGGCCGCGAGCTGGTCGCCGGGGCGGCGCCGGGCTCGTTGTGCGTGGGGGTGGGCGCCTCGTACTGCGGGCTGATCAGACGGACCGACGGCACCGTGCGGTACGGGCCGCACCTCGGCTGGGTGGACCAGGCGTTCGGCGCGGAACTCGGCGCCGGGCTCGGCCTCGGGCTGCCCGTCGAGGTGGGCAACGAGGCGCACATGGGGGCGATCGCCGAACACGTGCGCGGCGCGGGACGTGACGCCGACAACCTCGTCTACCTGCACGGGGACGTCGGCGTCGGCGGCGGGATCATCGTCGGCGGCGAACTCCTGGACGGCGACACCGGCTACGGCTGCGAACTCGGGCACATGCTGGTCAACCCGTTCGACGGCCGGCCCTGCCTGTGCGGGTCGCGCGGCTGCCTGGAGGCCGAGGTGGGGGAGGAGGCGCTGCTCGACTACGCGGGACGGTCCGGCGACCTCGTCGGCCGCGACGGCATCCGGTCCGTCGTCGCCCTCGCCCGGGCCGGTGACGCCAAAGCGCGGGACGCCCTCGACCGCGTCGGCGACTGGCTCGGCGTCGGCGTCGTCAACCTGATCAACCTGTTCAACCCGGCGCTCGTGGTCTTCGGCGGGATGCTGCGCGACGTCTATCCGGGCGCCGAGCCGCGCGTGCGTGCCCGGATCGACGCGCACGTGCTGCCGGTGTCGCGGGAACGGGTCCGCCTGGCCGTGACGGCCCTGGGTGACGACACCACGCTCGCCGGGGCCGCCGAACTCGCCTTCGCCGGCCTCCTGGACAACCCCCTCAGCACTTTGGCCACCCTTCGCTGAGAGGGCCTAACCGGGGACGCACGCGCCCCCGGTTCGGTCCGCGGGCCCGGGGAGCGTGCGTCTCACGGGGTCAGGCGTAGAGGAAGTAATAGCTGTACTTGCTCTCCCACTGGCATGAATAGTCGTCCCACCAGTTCTGGTCGACGCCCTGGGTGCCGATCCGCTCGCACTCCGCGTGCTCCCTGAAGACGCCCGCCAGTCTCTCGGCGTTCGCCGGGGCGGCGCCGATCGTCAGCGACACTCCAAGGACCATGACGGCCGAGACGAGAACAGCGCGTGCCTTTCGCATTCGTCCTCCTGCGACTGGGGAGATCATGTCGGTGGACATTATCACTCACGGCTCCGGCGGGATTGTCGCGGCGGAATCGCCGGCCGCCGGGTGATGAAACTTTCATCGGCGTGAAAGACGCCGTGGGGGTGTATCCGACCGCCTGTGCATGCCATGGATGATCTGGGGCCGTCTCCGCGCCTTACAGCCCCAAAGTACGATTTATGCCGCTTTCCCGTTCTAAATGAAACGAAACTTCGAAAACTTTGACCATCGTCGCGTAGGTGTCATATCGTCTCCCCGCCCATATCGATGTGAGCCGCGACACTCGAACAGGACGTTGTTCTCGCAGGCGCTACAGGTCGGCGTGCTCATCACGGCCGCCCTGCCATCGAACGAGACACGGACGGCCACCCGGGAAGCGGCGACCATCCGACCAACCGGAGTCGCACCATGCAAGCTCGAATCCGCACGGCCGCCGTCGGCTTGGCGATGACCGTGCTGGCCGCCGTCGGTGTGCCGGCGGCCTTCGCGCCGCCGGCACACGCGACGCAGACGATCACCGACATCGCCTACGCGCCCGCGCAACCGGCCGGCAGCAGAGGGCATCTGCTGGATCTCTACCTGCCCGCCACCGGCATCACGCCCCGCCCGCTGATCATCTGGCACACCGGCTCGGCGTGGAGCAGCGACGACGGCAAAGCCGGCGCGGACGCCATCGCCGCGATCTTCAACCCGCTGGGCTTCGCGGTGGCCGGCGTCAGCGTCCGCTCCAGCGCCCAGGCGATCTTCCCGGCCCAGGTGCACGACATCAAGGCGGCGATCCGCTGGCTGCGTGCGAACGCCGCCACGTACCAGCTCGATCCCAACCGATTCGCGATCATGGGCGACTCCTCGGGCGGCTGGCTGACGGAGATGGCCACGCTGTCCGGCGGCGTGCCGGCGCTGGAGGGCGCCATCGGCACGACCGGCGTCTCCAGCGCCGTGCAGACGGGCCTCGCCTTCTACAGCCCGACCGACTTCCTGCAGATGAACGCCCAGAACCTGCCGACCGGCGGGCTGGACCACAACTCTCCCGCCTCGCCGGAGTCCCTCCTGGTCGGCTGTCCCATCCAGACCTGCCCGGCCACCGTCGCCCAGGCCAACCCGATGACGTACGTCGACGCCAACGACCCGCCGCTGATGTTCCTGCACGGCCAGGCCGACTTCCTGGTGCCGCACGGGCAGAGCGTCCTGCTCTACAACAAGATCAAGGCTCAGTGCGGGACGGCCACCTTCGTCTCGGTGCCCGGCGCCGACCACATGATGCCCCAGGTCATGGACCCCGCCCATTACGGCACGCAGACCGTCCGCACCACCAAGAACTGCGGCGAGACCGTCGGCACCGGCACCCTCGACCCCACCTGGCCCAACTTCACCACCTTCCTGCGCGGCGGGCTCAAGATGGGCACCTCCTGCGAGGTCGCCTACGCCACCGAGGTCTGGAACGGCGCGTTCAACGGCAGCCTGACCATCAGGAACACCGGCACGACCCCCATCAACGGCTGGACCGCCACATGGGCCTGGTCGGGCAACCAGCTGATCACCAACGCCTGGAACGCCACCGTGACCCAGACCGGCACGCAGGTGACCGCCCGCGACGCCGGCACCAACACCTACATCGGGCCCGGCTCCAGCCAGAGCCTCGGCTTCTCGGCGTCCGTCACCGGGACGAACGACATTCCCGCCCAGTTCAAGCTCAACAACATCGTCTGCACGAGAGTGCCCGCCTGAGCCGACCCCCGTTCCGCCGCCGCGGATTCCCGAATTTTATTCGGCGAATCCGCGGCGGGGAGCTGAATAGCGGCTTTCCCATATTGCGCCACGTTCCGTCGAGCCTCGGTCACGGAAGGTCGCGGATCACCTTATTGCGTTATTCGGCGGGCCGCCCCTATCCTTACCCGGGACGGCCCGCCGGCTCATTTACCGTCGTATTCACCGACCGGCCGGGGGCCACGTGACTCCTGGCCGGAAATAAATCGGATAAGCGCTTTTCCCTGGCGCGGGCCGTTGTCCGGGATTCGTCGATGAGTTAGGGGGCGTGTGCGTACACCCAACATGTTCGTCAGGAGCCTGGGCGTTTACGTGCCTGACAGCGTGAGCGTCGAGCAGGCCGTCCGCGAAGGCTGGTACCCGGCCGCGGACGCCGAGAAGTACCGGCAGATCGGCGCGGCGGTGGCCGGCGACATGCCGGCGCCGGAGATGGCGCGGCTCGCGGTCCTGGACGCGTACGAGCGGTGGGGCGAGTCCTCCCCGCGCGACCTGGACCTGCTGCTCTACCCGTCGGTCTGGCACCAGGGCCCCAACGGCTGGCAGCCCCAGCACTACCTGCAGATGCACCTCCTCGGCGGCGGCGTGCCGGCGCACGAGATCCGCAGCGGCTGCGTCGGGATGATCAGCTCGCTGGAGCTGGCGGCGAGCTACCTCCAGGCCGCCGCCGACCGGCGGACGGCCATGGTGGTCTCCGCCGACAACCACGGCACTCCGCTGGTGGACCGCTGGCGGATGACCCCCGGGGCGCTGATCGGCGACGCCGCCGCGGCGCTCGTCCTCGGCAAGGACTACGGCATGGCCGAGCTGCTGTCGGTGAACATGACGGTGATCCCCGAGGCCGACGCGGTCAACGACGGCGCCTACCCGCTCTTCCCCCCGGACGCCACCGTCGGCAGGGGGCTGAGCTTCGGCGACCGGCACGAGGAGTTCCGCCAGCGGCTGCTCAAGGCGCACGGCACCGGCATCCACCTGACGATCCAGAAGACGATGATGCAGCAGGTCGAGCAGACCCTGGACGAGGCCGGGATCGGCTTCGCCGACATCACCCGGGTGGCCTTCCCGCACGGCCGCCGCGAGGACCTGGACGGGCAGATGTCCTGGCTGGGCATCGACGAGGACCAGACGACCTGGGACTACGGCCGGCGCGTCGGCCACTGCGGCGCGGTCGACCAGTTCATCGCCTTCGAGCACCTGATCGCGACCGGCGGGCTCGTGCCCGGCGACCACCTGCTCATGGTCGGCTTCGGCTCCGGCACGTCGGTCGCCGCGGCGGCGTTCCGGGTCCTGTCCACCGCTCCCGTCACGAGAGGGGCACGCGCGTGAGCGACGACCTCACCCGGCGGCTGGTCGACTTCGTCCAGGACAACCTCGTCCTGGACGGCGACGACGTCAAGGTGGACGAGACGACCCCGCTCCTCGTGTCGGGCCTCCTGGACTCCCTGCGCACGGCGCGGCTGCTCAACTTCCTCAGGAAGGACGTCGGCGTCCGGGTCACCGCCGCCATGCTCGACCCCGAGAACTTCAGGGACGTCGCGACCATCGTGACGATGGTCAGAGAACTCCGATCCGCTTAGCCGGGACGAGGACGGAAGTCATGCGGTACGCGGACACCTACATCGGCGGCGTGGGCACCTACCTGCCCAGGACCGTCGTCAGCGTCGAGAAGGCCGTCGCCAAGGGCTGGTACCCGGCGGAGGACGCCGAGCTGCACAACCTGGCGGGGACGGTGGTCGCCGGCGACGTGCCGGCTCCGGAGATGGCCCTGCACGCGGCGCGCAGCGCGATCAAGCGCAGCGGCCGGGCGCCGGGCGACCTCGATCTCCTCCTGTACGCCTCGACCTGGCACCAGGGCCCGGACGGCTGGCCCCCGCACTCCTACCTGCAACGACACCTCGTCGGCGGGGACGTGCTGGCCACCGAGATCCGGCAGGGCTGCAACGGCATGTTCATCGCCCTGGAGCTGGCGGCCGGTCACCTGGCCGCCGCGCCCGGCAGGCAGGCCGCCCTGCTGGTCGCCGCCGACAACTACGGCACCCCGCTGATGGACCGGTGGCGGATGGGCCCCGGCTACATCGGCGGGGACGCCGCCGCCGCGCTCGTCCTCACCAAGGACCGCGGGTTCGCCCGCCTGGCGTCGGTCTGCACGACGACGGTGGCCGAGGCCGAGGAACTGCACCGGGGCAGCGAACCGCTGTTCCCGCCGGGCGTCACGGTCGGGCGCCGGATGAGCTTCGCGGCCCGCAACGAGCAGTTCCGGCAGCAGGTCATGCCCAAGGGCGAGGCCGGCGCGGCGTTGTTCAACATCCAGCGGGCGCTGATGGAGATCGTCGAGCGCCTGCTGGACGAGAGCGGGATCGAGGCCCGCGACCTGACCCGCGTGGCGTTCATGAACTACTCCGAGGAGATCGTCGAACAGCGCTGCATGGCCGTGGTCGACCTGCCCATGTCCCGCTCCACCTGGGACTACGGCCGCACCATCGGCCACTGCGGGGCCGGCGACCAGGTCCTGTCCCTCGACCACCTGCTCGCGACCGGGCAGCTGGGCCCCGGCGACCACCTGCTCATGCTCGGCACCGGGCCCGGGGTGACCGTCTCCGGCGCCGTGCTCGAAATCCTCGAAACTCCTCATTGGGCCTGACATCGAAGGGAAACGAACGCAGATGGTCGACACTCCGCGCGGAGCCCGGGTGGAACCAGTCGCGGTGGTCGGGATCGGATGCCGTCTCCCCGGCGACGTCCACTCGCCGGACGAGTTCTGGGACCTGCTGTGCGCCGGCCGCAACACGACCGGGCCGCTGCCCGCCGAACGCTGGCGCGGCTACGAGACCCGGAGCCCCGAACACGCCGCCGCGCTGCGCGAGGCCGTACGGCACGGCAGTTTCCTGAGCGACATCAAGGGCTTCGACGCGGAGTTCTTCGGCCTGTCGCCCCGCGAGGCCGAGCTGATGGACCCGCAGCAGCGCATCCTCATGGAGACCGCGTGGGAGGCCCTGGAGCACGCCGGGCTGCCGCCGCACGAGCTGGCCGGGACCGACGCCGGGGTGTTCGTCGGCGTCTGCACGGCCGACTACGGCGGCCGGCTGCTGGAGGACCTGCCCCGGATCGAGGCGTGGACCGGGATCGGCGCCGCGACCTGCGCCGTGGCCAACCGCATCTCCTACTCCCTCGACCTGCGCGGCCCCAGCATGGCGATCGACACCGCCTGCTCGGCGTCGCTGGTCGCGCTGCACCTGGCCGCGCAGAGCCTGCGGCTCGGCGAGAGCGACGTCGCCCTCGCCGGCGGCGTCAACCTGCTGGTCACGCCCGGCCAGACGCTCACGCTCGGCACCGCCGGAGCCCTGGCGCCCGACGGGCGGTCGAAGTCGTTCGACGCGGCGGCCGACGGCTACGGCCGCGGCGAGGGCTGCGGCGTGGTCGTGCTCAAGCGCCTGTCGGACGCGCAGCGCGACGGTGACCGCGTGCTCGCGCTGGTCATCGGCAGCGCCGTGAACCAGGACGGGCACACCAACGGCATCATGGCGCCGTGCGGCGAGGCCCAGGAGCACGTGATGGCCCGGGCCTGCAGGCAGGCGGGCGTCGCGCCGTCCACCGTGGACTACGTCGAGGCGCACGGCACCGGCACCCGGCTCGGCGACCCGCTGGAGGCGGGCGCGCTGTCCTCGGTGTACGGCGCGGGGCGGCCTCCCGGCGACCCGTGCCTGATCGGCTCGGTCAAGTCCAACATCGGCCACCTCGAAGGCGCCGCCGGCATCGCCGGCGTCATCAAGGCGGTGCTCGCCCTCGACCGCGGGGAGATCCCGCCGAGCGTGCTGTCCTCCCTCAACCCGACCGTCCCGTGGGAGTCCTCGGGCCTGCGCGTGGTGACGCGGCGGTCGTCCTGGCCGGAGCGCGACCACCCGCGCCGGGCGGGCGTCTCCAGCTTCGGGTACGGGGGCACGGTCGCGCACATCGTGCTCGAACAGGCCCCTCCGGCCCGGCACGCGCCCCCGCAGGAGGAGGCGGCTCCCCGCGCGGAGCGGCTGTTCCCGCTGTCGGCCGCGTCGGAGCAGGCGCTCCGGCAGTACGCGGGCCGGCTCGCCGATCACCTCGGGACGGGCGTCGACCCGGCGTCGGCGGGGCACACGCTGGCGCTGCGGCGCACCCATCTGCCCCGCCGCGCCGTCGTGATCGGGACGGACGGCGACGAGCTGGCGGCCCACCTGCGCAGGCTCGCCGACGACGTGCCGGCCGAGGCGGTCCTCACCGGCGACGTGCTGCCCGACCTCGGCCCCGGGCCGGTCTGGGTGTTCTCCGGGCAGGGCTGCCAGTGGCGCGGGATGGGGCGGGAGCTGCTCGCCGTGCCGGACTTCGCGTCCCTGGTCGACGAGGTGGAGCCGATCTTCGCCGAGGAGATCGGCTTCTCGCCGCGGCAGGTCCTGGCCGACGGCGACCTCGACACGATCGACCGCGTGCAGACCATGATCTTCGTGATGCAGCTGGGCCTCGCCCGGCTCTGGAACGCGTACGGGGTCGCGCCCCGGGCCGTCATCGGCCACTCCGTCGGCGAGATCGCGGCGGCGGTGACGGCCGGCGCGATGAGCGTCGCCGACGGCGCCCGCCTGATCTGCCGCCGCTCGCGGCTGCTGCGGCAGGCCGAGGGCAAGGGGGCCATGGTGATGGTCGGCCTGTCCTTCGAGGAGGCGGCCGAGCGGCTGGCCGGGCGGACCGACCTGGTGGCCGCGATCTCGTCCTCGCCGGGCTCCACCGTGCTGTCCGGCGACGTCGTCGCGGTCGAGGCGGTGGTCGAGGACTGGCCGGCCGAGGGCATCGTGGTGCGGCGGGTGGCCTCGGACGTCGCCTTCCACAGCCCGCAGATGGAACCGCTGGCCGTCGAGCTGGCCGCCGCCGTCGCCGACCTGTCGTTCGGCGCGCCCCGCATCCCCATGTACACGACCGCGCTGGCCGACCCCCGGGCGACGCCCGTGCCGGACGGCGCGTACTGGGCGGCGAACCTCCGTGACCCCGTGCGGCTGACCGCGGCGACGACGGCCGCGGCGCAGGACGGCTACCGCGTGTTCCTGGAGATCTCCCCCCACCCGGTGGTCGCCCACTCCGTCACCGAGACGTTGTCGGAGAACGGCTTCGAGGACGTGTTCGTCGGCACCTCGCTGCGCCGGAACCAGCCGGAGCTGCCGGCCTTCCTGGCCGCGGTGGGCACGGCCCACTGTCACGGCGTCGAGGTGGACTGGAACCGGCTGCAGCCGTACGGCGGCCTCGCCGACCTGCCGCCGTACGCCTGGCAGCACCGCCGCCACTGGCGCGAGGACTCCGGCGACGACGGAAACCGCGGGCACGACGTGCGCTCCCACACCCTGCTCGGCGCCGGGACCAGCCTCGCCGGCAGCCGGACCCGCGTGTGGCGGACCGGCCTGGAGGACGCCAACCGGCCCTACCCGGGCAGCCACACCCTCAACGGGGTCGAGATCGTGCCCGCCGCCGTGCTGGTCAACACGTTCCTGCACGCCGCCGAGGACGAGGACGTCACGCTCACCGGCGTGGAGATGACGCATCCGCTGATGACCGCGGAACGCCGGCAGGTCCAGGTCGTGCACGAGCCTCCGGCGGTACGGCTCGCGGCCCGCACGCCGGCCGGCCCCGGCGAGCCGGAACCGGCCTGGCTGGTGCACGTCACCGCCGACGTGGCCGCTCCTGGCCAGGTCAAGCCCGACGTGCTGCCCGACGCCGGCGCTCTGACCCCGATCGACCCCGGGTTCGTGCACCGGCGGCTGGCCGCCGTCGGCGTGCCCTCGACGGGCTTCGACTGGACGATCGAGACGCTGCTGGGCGGCGACGGCGCGCTGCGCGCCACCGTCCGCACCGGGGACGCCGAGAGCTGGGCCCCGGCGCTGGACGCGGCGATGTCCGTGGCGCCCTGCGTGTTCCCCGGGGATCCGATGCTGCGCATGGTCGTGCACATCGACGAGGTCGTGCTGACCGGCGCCCCGCCCGCGACGGTGGTCATCGACGCGGCCGTGGACCGGGCCGCCGACGACACCGTGCGGGCGCTGCTGGCCGACCCGGACGGCCGGGTGGTGGGGCACCTCACGGGGCTGCGCTACCCGGTGATCGACGCGCCCGTCCCGGCCGAGGAGGAGCTGGGCGGGCCCGCGGAGTCGTTCGCCGGGCTGACGGCGGAGGGCCTGCGCGAGCGCGTCCTGCCCGAGGTGCGCGCGGAGATCGCGGCCGTGATGCGGCTGGCCCCCGAGGACCTGGCGGTCCGCCGTCCCCTGGTCGAGCAGGGGCTGGACTCGGTGATGACGGTCATGGTCCGGCGGCGGCTGGACAAGCGCTTCGGCTGCCGGCTCCCCGCGACGCTGCAGTGGCAGCAGCCCACCATCTCCGCGATCGCGGACCGGCTGGTGGAGCTGCTCGCGGCGGCCAGGCCGGAGGCGGCGGCGGAGACCGTACCGGAGGACATGCCCGCGATCGGCGGATGAGAGCGGCGCGGGCGGCCCGGCGGAGGATCTCCCTGGGCCGCCCGCGGCGTCCGGTCAGGAGCCCGCCGGGAGGCCGAGCCGGCGGAGCTGGTGGTCGAGGACGGCGGTCGCCTCGGCGATGCCCAGCTCCCCGACCAGCACCCCATCGGCCAGCCCGCGGGCGAGCGCGAGCAGCACGTGCGCCTCGGCGCCCGCCTCGACGCCGGGGTCCGCGGCAGAGGCGGCCACGAGCGCGGCGATCTCGCGGTGCACCGCGTCGCCGCCCGCCCGGTACAGCTCGCGCACGTCAGGATCGGTGACGGCCGTGGCCAGGAACGCGTGCCCGGCGAGCAGCAGCACGGGAGCGCGCGAGCCCAGCTCGACGACGGCGAGCAGCGTGCGCCGCAGCGTGTCGGCCGGCCCGGCGGCCTCCCGCAGCGCCGCCCGGACATGGCCTTCGATCTCCCGCCTGAGCAGCTGCGCGCTGGCCCGCATCAGGTCGGCCCGCGCCCCGAAATAGTGCTGCACGAGCCCCTTGGAGACGCCGGCCTCCTGCGCGACCCCGCCGATGCTCACCCCGGCCAGGCCGTCACGGGCGCACAGCCTGAGCGCGGCATGGGCGAGCTCGGCCCGCCGCGCCGCGTGGTCCACCTGCTTCGGCACGGCCCCCCTCTCTTTGCGATACGAGTGTATCGTGACGTTATGGCGATACGATCGTATCGCGAAGGGCGAACGAAGGATCCCGCACGTGAACGATCTTGTGGAACCCAACATCGGAGCCGCGTTCCGCGCGCGGCGGCTCGGCCACTTCCGCGACGCCGCCGCCTTCGCGCGCTACCGCAACGCCTACGACGACGCCATGGCCCAGCTCCCCGACCCCGCCCAGACCCACGACGTGGTGACCGGCTTCGGAACCGTCCGGGTCTACCGTTTCGGCGGCGGCGACGGCGTGCCGCTGCTCCTGCTGCCGGGGCGCACCTCGGCCACCCCGATGTGGGAGGCGAACCTGGCCGGCCTCGTCGCCCGGCGGCCGGTCTACACCGTCGACCTGCTCGGCGAGCCCGGCCTGTCGGTGCAGACCCGGGCGTTCACGAGCGCGGAGGACCAGGCGACCTGGCTGGCCGAACTGCTGGACCGGCTCGGCCTCGCCCGGGTGCACCTCGTCGGGGTGTCCATCGGCGGGTGGAGCGCCTTCCACCTCGCCCTGCGCGTGCCGGAACGGATCGCCTCGGTGAGCGTGCTCGATCCCGCCAACCTGTTCGGCCGGATCACCTGGAAGGTCGTCGTCTTCTCGCTGGGCTCGGTGGTGCCGTTCTTCCCCGAGTCGTGGCGCAGGAAGCTGCTGAGCTGGATCTCCGGCGGGGCCGACGCCTCGGCCGACGAGCCCGTCGCCAACCTGATCTCGGCCGGGATGCGGGACTTCACCGCCTTCCTGCCGCCGCCTGCGTACCCCGCGGACGACCAGGTGGCCGGGCTCGGCGCGCCGGTGCTCGCGCTGATCGCCGGGCGCAGCATCATCCACAATCCGCGCAAGGCCGCCCTGCGGGCCCGCCGCCTGCTCGCCCGGGGCGTCGTCGAGCTGTGGCCGGACGCCTCCCACGCACTCAACGGCGAGTTCCCCGACCGCGTCAACACCCGGGTCCTCGCCTTCGCCGACGAGGTGGACCGCGCCGACGACCGCGCTGACGACACTGCCGGCGACGCCCCCTGACGCCACGGGCCGGGGCGTCTCAGCCGGACTGCTCGCGGATCTCCCTGGTGGCCGAGCGGTAGGCGCGGGCGACCCCGGCGAGCAGGCCCAGCATCAGCGGCAACTGCTCCTGCGTGAACTGCCCGCGGATCTGCTCCAGGTGCCGCTCGGAGGTGACGCGGGTGGCGTGGTACTCGGCCATGCCGCCCTCCAGCAGCTCCACCGTGACCGTGCGCCGGTCGCGCTCGCCGCGTACCCGCCGCACGTAGCCGGCCTTCTCCAGACGGTCGATGAGCCGGGTCGCGGACGCGGACGGCAGCCCCAGCTCCTCCGAGATCGCCCCCACCGGGAGGGGGCCGCGCATCTCCAGCAGGATGAGCGCGGCCACGTCCACGTGGTGCACGCCGAGCCGGTCGGCGATCGCCTCGATGTGCAGCATGACCGCGATCAGGAACTCGCGGTAGACGTCCGCTTCTGGGTGGTTGTCGGTCACTCGCCCCAATGTACTTCACAGCGATGTATCTTTGAATCGAAGTAACTTCGTTTTGGAGATAAAATGGACGTTGTTGTCATCGGCGCCGGCGTGGGCGGCCTGGCCGTCGCGCGCAGCCTGCTCGCCGCCGGTCACCAGGTGCGGATCTACGAACAGGCCGCCGCCCTGCGCACGGGCGGCGCCGGGCTGAGCATCTTCAGCAACGGCGCCGCGGTGCTGCACGACCTCGGTGTCACCCTTGACGGCGTCGGCGGCCGGTTCGACCGGATCGACGCGCTGACCGCGGACGGCCGGCTGCGGCTCACCTCCGACATGGCCCACGCGGCCGCGCTCTACGGTTTCCCGAACAAGTCGGTCTCCCGCCGTCTCCTGCTGGAACGGCTGGCCGACGGGCTGCCCGGCGACCTCATCCGCTACGGCACGGCCTGCCGGACCGTGACCCAGGTCGGCGATCGGGTGACCGCGACCTTCGAGGACGGCTCGACGGCCACGGGCGACCTGCTGATCGGCGCCGACGGCCACCACTCGGTCGTCCGGCGCGAGTTGTGGGGCGACGACCCCATCCGGACGGCCACGTTCGGCACCTGGCAGGCCCTGAGCCGGATCGACATCGACCTCGCCCGCACCCACCTGCACCTCATGATCACCGGTCGGGAGGGGGCGTGCGGGATCATCCCCGCCGGTGACGGCAAGCTCCAGTGGTGGTTCGACGTGCGCTGGGCCCCCGGCGAGCCGCGCCCGGCCGCGCCCCTGGCCGAGCTGCGGCGCCGCTTCGGGCACTGGGCGTCGCCCGTCCCCGAGCTGCTCGCCCAGGCGTCTGAGGCCGACCTCGACTTCTTCGGCCACCATTGGCAGAAGGTGCGCCGGGAGTGGGGCAAGGGCCGCGTCACCCTGCTCGGCGACGCCGCCCACCTCATGCCGCCCACCCTCGGACAGGGCGCCAACCAGACCCTGGAGGACGTGTGGGTGCTCGGCCGCGAGCTGGCCAAGGGCGGCGACCCGGCGCAACGGCTGCGCGCCTACGAACGGGCCCGCTACCCGCACGTCAACCTGGTGTCCAGGCTGGCCCGGCGCAGCCCGGCCAACTGGCGCATCCCCCCGTTCGTCGGCCGGATGGTCTCCGAGACGTCCCAGAGCGGGTTGCTCGCCCGCTTCAGCAACCGCCTCACCGCCGCCCTCGCCCACGAGGCGCCGGCCGGGGGATGATCACTCTCGGGAGGGAGGTGGAGTCCCGCCTCCCACTCAGGAGCGAGACGGGACTTCGCCCGCTCCGGCGATGTCCGGCAGGCCGCGGAGAACCAGGATTGGGGAGGTCATCACCGCTAAGGAGTCAACGAGATGAACCCCCGCATCGCCTTCGTCGCCGCCCCCGTGCTCACCTTCGCCTACGGCGTCCTCCGCATCCTGGACGGCCTGGACGGCAGCCGCGGCCCCGGCCTGGCCTGGACGACCGGGCACCTGGCCTTCATCGGCGCCCTGGCGTTCTTCGCGGTGACCTTCCGCGAGATGCGCAGGCTGGCCGGTGGTGGCCGCGTGGCGACAGGGCTGGCCGTCGCCGGACATGTCGGCATTGCCGCGCTGATCGCCCAGTTCGCCATCGACATCGTCGTGGGGTTCCGCTCGGCCGACCACGCCGCGATGGGCGTGCTCTTCGACCAGGTCCAGTCGGTTCCCGGGGTGCAGCAGGTGGTCTACGACTTCGGGCCGCTGCTGTTCTTCGTCGCCCAGATCGGCCTGGTCCTCCAGCTCGCCGTCCAGCGCCGCGTCAAGGCGTGGACGCCCGTCCTGGTGGTCGCCGACGTCATGGTGCCGTTCGTGGAGAAGGACCTCATGCCGCTGGGCGCCGCCTGCCTGCTGGTCTCCTTCCTGGCGCTGGCCCGGGTGTCGCGCGCGTCCCGTGCGGCCGACGGCCGGCACCGCGTGGCCGAGCCCGCCGTGCCGGCCGCCGTGTGACGCCTAGGGCGGCCTCACCGTCCGGGGGCGGCGACGGGCAGGGTGAGGATCATGGTGAGGCCGCCGCCGGGGGTCTCGTCGGGCACGAGCGTGCCGCCCATGGCCTCGGCGAGCCCGCGGGACAGGGCGAGCCCGAGCCCGACGCCGGAGTGGTTGTCGCGGTCGCCGAGCCGCTGGAACGGCTGGAAGACGCGGTCGTGCGCCTCCGGCGGGATGCCGGGGCCGCGGTCCATCACCCGGATCTCGACGTGGTCGCCGTGCCCGCTCGCGGTGACCAGCACGGTCCGGCCGGGCGGGCTGAAGCGCACGGCGTTGGACATGAGGTTGACCAGGACGCGTTCCAGCAACGCGGGGTCGGCCAGCACGTCAGGCAGCTCGACGGAGACGTCGCCTTCGACGCGGTCCCGCATCGGGCCGAGATCGTCGATGGCACGCGGCACGATCTCTTCGAGCGCCAGCGGCTGCGCGCTCACCCCGAGCACGCCGGCCTGCAGGCGGCTCATGTCCAGCAGGTTCGCCACCAGCCGGTCCAGCTTGTCCAGCGACTCCTTCGCGGTGGCGAGCAGCTCGGACCGGTCCCGTTCCGACCAGGCGACCTCGGTGCTGCCCAGGCTCTCGACGGCGGCCTTGGCGGAGGCGAGCGGCGTGCGCAGGTCGTGGCTGACGGCGGCCAGCAGCGCGGTGCGCATCCGGTCGGCCTCGGCGAGCGGGCGGGCGAGTTCCGCCTCCTGCTGCAGGCGTTCCTGGCGCAGCGCGACGGCGGTCTCGGCGGCGAACGCCTCCAGCACCGTGCGGTCGGCGGCCTCCAGCGGCTCGCCCCTGGCGGCCAGCACCAGTTCCTCGTCGATGACGACGTCGGTGTCGGACCGTCCCGGGCAGGTGGCGGGGGCGCCGCCGGAGGTCGCGACGATCCGCCAGGCGTCCGGGGCGGACTGCTGGTCGGGCACGCGCGCGGCCTCGGGCCGCCGTTCCAGCAGGGTGACGGAGGTCAGGCCGAAGGTCTCGCGCATACGTTCCAGCAGCGAGGAAACCGCGGCCTCGCCGCGCAGCACGTGACCGGCCATGGTGGACAGCAGCTCGGCGTCGGCGCCGGCCCGCGCGGCCTCCCTCGTCCGGCGGGCGGCGATGTCCACGATCGTGCTCACCGCCGCCGCCACCAGCACGAACACGACCAGCGCGAACAGGTTCTCCGGGGCGGCGATGGTGAACTCGCCGACCGGCGCGGTGAAGAACCAGTTGAGCAGCAGCGAACCGCCGACGGCCGCGGTGATGGCCGGCCACATGCCGCCCACCAGGGCCACCCCGACGGTCAGGCACAGGAAGAACAGGATCTCGCTGGGCAGCGACAACATGTCCCGGAACGGCGCCAGCGCGGCCGTCAGCAGCGGCATCCCGGCCACCGCCAGCGCCCAGCCGCTCGCCCGCCGGGTGCGGGTGAGCGCGGCCCGCGTGCGGGCGGGCCGCCGGCGTCCCTGCTTGGCCTCCTCGTGCGTGATCATGTGGACGTCGATCGAGCCGGACCGGGCGGTGGTCTCCACGCCGACGCCCCGGGAGAAGATCTGCGCGAACCGCCCCCTGCGCGAGGCGCCGAGGACGAGCTGGGTGGCGTTGACGCCGCGCGCGAAGTCGAGCAGCGCCCGCGGGACGTCGTCGCCGACGACCTGGTGGTAACTGCCGCCCATGTCCTCCACCAGCGTGCGCTGGCGGGCCAGGCTGGCCGGGTCGGCCCCGGCCAGCCCGTCGGCGCTGGTGACGTGCACCGCCAGCAGGTCGGCGCCCTTGGTGCGGGCGGCGATGCGGGCCGCCCGCCGGACCAGCGTGTCGCCCTCCGGCCCGCCGGTCAGCGCGACCACCACCCGCTCGCGGGTCTCCCAGGTGGTGGCGATGCCGTGGTCGGCGCGGTAGCGGTCGAGCTGGTCGTCCACCTTGCCGGCCACCCACAGCAGCGCGAGTTCGCGCAGCGCGGTGAGGTTGCCGACGCGGAAGTAGTTGGACATGGCGGCGCTGACCTTCTCCGGCGCGTACACGTTGCCGTGCGCCATGCGGCGGCGCAGCGCCTCCGGTGACATGTCCACCAGCTCGATCTGGTCGGCGCGGCGCACCACCTCGTCGGGCACGGTCTCGCGCTGCGGCACGCCGGTGATCTCCTGGACGACGTCGTTGACCGACTCCAGGTGCTGGATGTTCACCGTGGAGACGACGTCGATGCCGGCGTCCAGGATCTCGTCCACGTCCTGCCAGCGCTTGACGTTCTTCGAGCCGGGCACGTTGGTGTGGGCCAGTTCGTCGATCAGCGCCACCTTGGGCCGGCGGGCGATGACGGCGTCCACGTCGAGCTCGGTGAAGGTGGCCCCGCGGTGGACGACGGTCCGGCGCGGGATGACCTCCAGGCCCTCCAGGAGGGCGGCGGTGCGGGGACGGCCGTGCGTCTCGACCAGGCCCACGACGACGTCCCGGCCGCGTTCCCTGGCGCGGCGGCCCTCGCCGAGCATCGCGTACGTCTTGCCGACCCCGGGCGCCGCCCCGAGGTAGACCCGCAACCGCCCCCTGCTCATGAGCGGTCGAGCGCCAGGTTGAGTTCGAGCACGTTGACGGCCGGTTCGCCCATGAAGCCGACGGCCCGGCCGGTGGTGTGCTCCTTGATGAGCTGCTCAACCCTGGCCCGGCCGAGGCCGCGCTCCCTGGCGACGCGGGGGGCCTGGAGCTCGGCGTAGGCGACGGAGATGTGCGGGTCGAGCCCGGAGCCGCTGGCGGTCACCGCGTCCGCGGGGACGACCGCCGTGGCGTTCCCCCGGACGGGGACGGTCCGCCCGGCCGCGTAGTCCTCGCCCGGCTTGGCACACTCCACCCGCCTGCCCTGATAGGACGCGACGAACGGGGTGGCCGGGCACGCCTGGTTGACGCTGACGGCCCGGTCGGGGAAGACCTTGAGCACCGCGCCGACCCCGTCCGGGGTGCAGTACGGGCGGGCGCCGCTGACGCCCTCCAGCTCGCCGGCCGCCCTGGAACGGGCGCAGACCTGGGTGAGCAGCGACTGCCGGCCCTCCGCGCCGGCGACCGGCAGCGTGTCCACGACGTCCTCGGGGCCCAGGTTGCTGGCGCCGGACGAGGTCGGGTCGTAGCCGTCGCCCGCCGCCGACGGGCGGGACTGGAAGTACGTCCTGATCGGCTTGCCGTCGGCGTCGGTGAAGGACTGGCCGATGAGCGCGCTGCCCACGGCCCGGCCGTCCTTCTCGACGAGCGAGCCGTTGGCGCGCCCGTTGAACAGGGCCTGGGCGACCCCGGTGGTGACCAGCGGGTAGACGATGCCGAGCAGCGCGGTCAGGACGGCGACGGCGCGCAGGGCGGCGAGGTGCTGGCGGACCCAGCTTGGCAGGCGTTCCATTTATGACATCCCCGGAAGGAACTGGATCAGCAGGTCGATGATCTTGATGCCGATGAAGGGGGCGACGATGCCGCCCAGGCCGTAGACGTACAGGTTGCGCGAGAGCAGCTTGGACGCGCTGGACGGCCGGTACCGGACGCCTCTGAGCGCCAGCGGGATCAGCGCGACGATGACCAGCGCGTTGAAGATCACCGCGGCCAGGATCGCCGACTGGGGGCTGGACAGGCGCATGACGTTGAGCGCGTCCAGGCCCGGGTAGACGGCCGCGAACATGGCCGGGATGATCGCGAAGTACTTCGCGATGTCGTTGGCGATCGAGAACGTGGTCAGCGCGCCCCGCGTGATCAGCAACTGCTTGCCGATCTCGACGATCTCGATGAGCTTGGTCGGGTTGGAGTCCAGGTCGACCATGTTCCCGGCCTCCTTGGCGGCCGAGGTGCCGGTGTTCATGGCCACGCCGACGTCCGACTGGGCCAGGGCGGGGGCGTCGTTGGTGCCGTCGCCGGTCATCGCGACCAGCCGGCCGCCCTCCTGCTCCTTCCTGATCAGGGCGAGCTTGTCCTCGGGGGTGGCCTCGGCCAGGAAGTCGTCCACGCCGGCCTCGTCGGCGATGGCCTTGGCGGTGAGCGGGTTGTCGCCGGTGATCATGACGGTGCGGATGCCCATGCGGCGCATCTCGTCGAAGCGTTCCCGCATGCCCTGCTTGACGACGTCCTTGAGGTGGATGACGCCGAGCACGCGGCCCCGCTCGGCCACGACCAGCGGGGTGCCGCCGGAGGCGGAGATGCCGTCCACGATGTGGCCGACGTCGTCGGTCGGGTGGCCGCCGTTGTCGCGCACCCACTTCATGACCGCGGTGGCCGCGCCCTTGCGGACCTCGCGGCCGTCCAGGTTGACGCCGGACATGCGGGTCTGGGCGGTGAACTGCACCCATTCGGCGCCGTGGATCTCGCGCTCGCGCAGGCCGTACCGCTCCTTGGCGAACACCACGACCGAGCGGCCCTCGGGGGTCTCGTCGGCGAGGCTGGAGAGCTGGGCGGCCTCGGCGAGCTCGGCCTCGGTGATCCCGTCCACGGGGACGAACTCGGCCGCCTGCCGGTTGCCCAGCGTGATCGTGCCGGTCTTGTCCAGCAGCAGCGTGGACACGTCGCCGGCCGCCTCGACCGCGCGGCCGGACATGGCCAGGACGTTGCGCTGCACCAGACGGTCCATGCCGGCGATGCCGATGGCCGACAGCAGCGCCCCGATCGTCGTCGGGATCAGGCAGACCAGCAGCGAGACCAGCACGATGCCGGTGACGCCGTTCGCGTCGAGCGCGATCGAGTCGGGGACGCCGGGGTTGATCTGCTTGGAGTAGACGGCCAGCGGCTGCATGGTGACGGTGGCGACCAGGAAGACGATCGTCAGGGCGGCCAGCAGGATGTTGAGCGCGATCTCGTTGGGCGTCTTCTGCCGGTTGGCGCCCTCGACCAGGGCGATCATGCGGTCGACGAAGCTCTCGCCGGGCTTCTGGGTGATCCTGACGACGATCCGGTCGGAGAGCACCTTCGTGCCGCCGGTCACCGCCGAGCGGTCGCCGCCCGACTCGCGGATGACGGGCGCGGACTCGCCGGTGATGGCCGACTCGTCCACCGAGGCGATGCCCTCGACCACGTCGCCGTCGCCGGGGATGACCTCGCCGGCCTCGACCACCACCAGGTCGCCCTGCCGCAGCTCGGGCGCGCCGACCGTGTCCCATCCGCCCTCGGCGTCGCCGCGCAGGCGGCGGGCCACGGTGTCGGTCTTGGCCTTGCGCAGCGTCGCCGCCTGCGCCTTGCCGCGCCCTTCCGCGACGGCCTCGGCCAGGTTGGCGAAGACCACCGTCAGCCACAGCCACACGACGGTCGCCCAGGCGAAGAACGACGGATCGACGATCGCCAGGACGGTGGTGAACACCGCGCCGACCTCGACGATCAGCATGACGGGGTTGCGCCACAGCGTGGCCGGGTTCAGCTTCCTGACCGCGTCGGGAAGGGACCTGACGAGCTGCCGGGGATCCAGCAGGCCGCCGCCCACGCGGCCGTCCCGCCGCGCGGGGGAGGGTTTGTCCAGTACGGGGGTTGACATGTCAGGACAGTCCTTCTGCGATCGGGCCGAGCGCGAGTGCCGGGAGGAAGGTGAGGGCGACGAGGACGACCGTCACGCCGACGACCAGGCCGACGAACTGCGGCCGGTGCGTGGGCAGCGTGCCGGCGCCCTCGGGGACGGGCGACTGCGCCGCCAGCGAACCGGCCAGGGCCAGCACCAGGATGATCGGCAGGAACCGGCCGAAGGCCATGCACAGGCCGAGCGCCACGTCGTACCAGGGGGTGTTGACGGTGAGGCCGGCGAAGGCCGAGCCGTTGTTGTTGGAGGCGCTGGTGAAGGCGTACAGGACCTCCGACAGGCCGTGCGGGCCGCCGTTCAGCATGCTCGCGCGCCGCTCCGCCGAGCCCATCGCGCAGGCCGTGCCGACCAGCACCAGGGCCGGGGTGACCAGGAAGTACAGGGAGGCGAGCTTGATCTCCCGGGCGCCGATGCGCTTGCCCAGGTACTCGGGGGTGCGGCCGACCATCAGGCCCGCCACGAACACCGTGATCACGGCGAGGATCAGCATGCCGTACAGGCCCGAGCCGACGCCGCCGGGCGCGACCTCGCCGAGCATCATGTTGACCATCGTCATCATGCCGCCGAAGGGCGTGTAGGAGTCGTGGAAGGAGTTCACCGCCCCGGTGCTCGTGAGGGTGGTCGAGGCGGCGAAGGTGGCCGAGTTCGAGACACCGAAGCGCAGCTCCTTGCCCTCCATCGCCGCACCTGCCGCCTGCGGCACGGTGGCGTTCCCGGACAGCTCGAAGACGTTGGTGAGCAGGACGCTCGCCAGGGCCAGCACGCCCATCACCGCGAGGATCGCGTACCCCTGCCGGACCTGGCCGACCAGCCGGCCGAAGGTGCGGGTGAGCGAGAACGGGATCACCAGGATCAGGAAGATCTCGAACCAGTTCGTCCAGCTCGTGGCGTTCTCGAACGGGTGGGCCGAGTTGGCGTTGTAGAAGCCGCCGCCGTTGGTGCCCAGCTCCTTGATGACCTCCTGGGAGGCGACCGGGCCGCCGGTGACGCCCTGCGTGCCGCCGGTCAGCGTGGTCACCTCGTGCACGCCGGCGAAGTTCTGCACCAGGCCGCCCGCCACCAGCACCAGCGCGCCGACGAAGGCGATCGGCAGCAGGATGCGCAGGGTGCCGCGGACCAGGTCCACCCAGAAGTTGCCGATCGTGCCGGACCTGCGCCGGGCGAACCCGCGGACCAGGGCCACCGCGACCGCCATGCCGACGGCCGCGGAGACGAAGTTCTGCACGGCCAGGGCGGCCATCTGGGTCAGGTGGCCCATCGTGGACTCGCCCGAGTACGCCTGCCAGTTGGTGTTGGTGACGAAGCTGATCGCGGTGTTCCAGGCGATGTGGCCGGTGACTGGCTCCATGCCGAGGCTCAGCGGCAGCTTGTCCTGCAGGCGCTGGAGGCCGTACACGACCAGGACCGAGATCACCGAGAAGGCCAGCACGCTGCGGGCGTAGACCGGCCAGCTCTGCTCGGTGTCGGCCCGCACCCCGAGCAGGCGGTAGACGCCGCGCTCGACGACGTTGTGCCGGGCCGTGGAGTAGACGCGGTGCATGTAGTCGCCGAACGGCTTGTGCACCAGGGCCAGCGCCGCGATCAGGGAGACGATGAAGATCATTCCGGCCAGGGTCGTACTCATCAGAACCGCTCCGGGAACAGCAGGGCCGCGATCATGAAGATCACAAGACCGGCGACCACGATGAGACCAGTGGCGTTGACGGCGCTCACAGCCGTTCCACCGCCCTCACGACCAGCCCGAAGACCACGAAGATCGCGATCGTCAGGGCGACGAAGATGACGTCGGCCATCCCCACTCCTCAGTTCGATGATGAGACCGCGGCCGCCCCTCGACGGGCGGCCGCAGGTCCAGCAAACGCCGGAAAATGGGGTGTTTTGCCGTTCTTGACGGTTTCCATACGGCCGTGGCCCGAATCTTGACGGCCTCCCTACGCGGCTCGTGCCGGAGCCCGCGCCCCCATGGGGCAACCGGTCACGGCAGGAGGTCGCGCCAGCGTTCGGCCGACGCCAGGGCGTCCAGGCTGATCCGCTCCAGGAACGCGCCGCCCTTGGCCAGGCGCCGGCCGGCGGGTGTGTCGAGCCCGAGCGTCTGCCCGGCTGCCTTGGCGACCTCCGCCGCCGCGAGCGTCTGCCGCGCGCTGATCACCGTCGAGTGGTACCAGGCGTCGTCGTCCACCACGTAGACGTCGCGCCGTCGTTGCGGGTCGCGTTCGCGCCTGATCAGGCCCTGCTGGGTCAGGTAGCCCACCGCCGTGGAGATCGAGGCGGGGCTCACCTTCAGCCCGCGCGCCAGCTCGGCCGCGGTGAGCCGGCCGTCCTCGCTCAGCCACAGGCCGATGAGCACGCGCGCCACCATCTTCGGCAGGCCCATCGCGACCGCCATCTCGACGGCTCCCTCCTCCGCCTCGAAGACCTCGCGGCCCCGGGGCTCGGCCGGACGAGCGGGGGCGCCGCGCCGCGCCCGCCGCGCCGTCGCCTGGTGCGCCCGCTCGGGACGGTAGTCGCCGGGGCCGCCGTTGCGGCCGACCTCACGGCTGATCGTCGAGGTCGGCCGGTCGAGCCGCCTGGCGATCTCGGCGTAGGAGCGGCCTTCGGCGAGACCGGTCGCGATGCGCCTGCGGTCGTGCAGGGTCAATCTTCCTTCTGCCACGACCTCACTATTGCGTTCGGCCGCACACAATGCAACGTTTCATTGCATTCAGCTTCAGCGTCAAGGTACCAATTTATCGCCTCTGAGCTGGGCTTACATATTGCTGATGATTGACACAATTTCTGAAGGCAACGTAGCTTTCAATTGTGATGAACACGTACTATCGCGACGAGTCCTTCGTCTCGGTGACGGGGCTGCGCAAGTCCTACGGCGCCCACCGCGTCCTGGACGGCATCGACCTGTCCATCCCCCAGGGCACCGTCTTCTCGCTGCTCGGCCCCAACGGCGCGGGCAAGACCACCACGGTGCAGATCCTGTCCACCCTGATCAAGGCCGACGCCGGCGAGCTCCGGGTCGCCGGGCACGACCTGTCCAGGGAGCCCGACAAGGTGCGGGCCGCGATCGGCGTCACCGGCCAGTTCTCCGCGGTCGACGGCCTCCTGACCGGCGAGGAGAACCTGCGGCTCATGGCCGACCTGCTGCACCTCGGCCGCGCCGAGGGCCGCCGCCGAGCCGCCGAACTGCTGGAGCGCTTCGACCTCACCGACGCCGCGGCCAAGCCCGCGGCCGCCTACTCGGGCGGCATGCGCCGCCGGCTCGACCTCGCCATGACCATGGTCGGCACGCCCAGGCTCATCTTCCTCGACGAACCCACCACGGGCCTGGACCCGCGCAGCCGCCGCACGATGTGGCAGATCGTCCGGGACCTCGTCCGGCAGGACGGCGTGACCATCTTCCTGACCACCCAGTACCTGGAGGAGGCCGACGAGCTCGCCGACCGCATCGCGCTGCTCAGCCAGGGCCGGCTGGTGGCCGAGGGCACCCCTGAGGAGCTCAAGCGCATGGTCCCCGGCGGCCACGTCGTCGTGCGCCTCGCCGACCCCGACGGCTACCGCAGAGCGGTCTCGCTGGTGGGGGCGGGCTCGCACGACGAGGAGTCCCTGACGGTGCAGATCCCCGACACCGGCGTCGGCGCGTTACGCGAGCTCCTGGAGCTGCTGGACGCGCAGGCCGTCGACGTCGCCGAACTGTCGATGCACACGCCCGGCCTGGACGACGTCTTCCTGGCCCTGACCGAGGAGTCCGCACGATGAGAGCGATCACCGACTCGGCGACGATGCTGCGCCGCCAGATCAGGCACATGTGGCGTTACCCCACGCTGATCCTCACCTACGCGGGCGTCCCGGTGGTGTTCCTGCTGCTGTTCGTCTACGTCCTCGGGGGCATCATGGGCGCCGGGATCGGCGGCGACCGCGCCGCCTACGTCGCCTACATCACTCCCGGCATCCTGATCATGACGATCGCCAGCGCCGCGCAGGGAACCGCGATCGCGGTGGCGATGGACATGACCGAGGGCATCGTCGCCCGGTTCAAGACCATGGCCATCGCCCGCGTCTCGGTCCTGACCGGGCACGTGCTCGGCGCGCTCGTGCAGAACTTCACCGCGATCGCCGCCGTGACGCTGACGGCCCTGCTGATCGGCTTCCGTCCCGCCGCCTCCGCGCTGGACTGGCTCGGGGTGGTGGGCGTGCTGGCCATGTTCACCTTCGCCATCACCTGGCTGTCGGCCGCGCTGGGCATGGTCACCAAGAACGTGGCCACGGCCAGCAACCTGCCGATGCCGCTGATGCTGCTGCCGTTCCTGGGCAGCGGCGTGGTGCCGCCGGAGTCGATGCCGGGCCCGTTGCGCTGGTTCGCCGAACACCAGCCGTTCACGCCGGTCATCGAGACCCTGCGCGCGCTGCTGGCCGGGCGGCCGGCGGGGCCCAGCCTCGCGGCGGCGGCACTCTGGAGCGCGGCCATCGCGCTGGGCGGGTACCTGTGGGCCCGCAGGCTCTACAACCGGTGAGGTTTCTCCTTGCTGCCGGTCTTCTCGCTGACGGACTCCTGGTAGAGGTCGGCGTAGGTGCGGGAGTCCTTGATCAGGTCGTCGGCGAAGGCGGCGACGTCCTCGCCGATGAGTTCCAGGACTCCCTTGCCGGCCGCGACGCCCTCCTCGAAGAAGTCGACGATGCCCGGCAGCAGGGACCCGTCGGTCAGCCCGACCGGCCCCACCTTGAAGAAGTACCGCTGTATCTCCTTGTAGACGATCTGGTAGTCGGGCGGCAGCGCCTTGACCCGCGCCAGGTGCGCCCGCCACTGCTTCTTGCCCTCGATGATGTCCTGGATGCCCACGTCAGCCTCCCAGCCGGCCCAGCTTCTTCGCGACGTTCCTGTTCAGCTGCTCGCGCCACCGGTCGCGGAAGTTGCGGCCTCCCGCCTCGCCGGCCAGGGCCGCGCAGAACCCCGGGATGTCGTCGCCCAGCACCTCGTGGATGTTCTGCCCGTCGGCCGCCGTCTCCTCCAGCAGCCCCAGAACGCCGTCGAAGATCGGCATCAGGTTCCGGCCGGTGAAGTCCCCGTAGAGGAAGAGGTGGCCTTTGATCTGTTCCCACGCCGCCCGGTGGTCGGCCGGCAGTGCCGCGGCCCGGGCTTCGAACGCCTTGTAGTCCCTGGTGAGATCGCTGCCGGTGATGGTCTCCCAGAAGCTCATTTCCCGCCCTCCTTGAGCTTGTCGATCCGGGATGTGATGTACGCCCATTTCGCCCAGAACGTCGCCAGTTCCGCGCGTCCCGCGTCGTTGAGCGCGTAGAACTTGCGCGGCGGCCCCTGCTCGGACGGTCGTTTCGTCACCTGGACGAGCCCGTTCTTCTCCAGTCGCAGCAGGATGGTGTAGACCGTCCCCTCGACGACGTCGGCGAAGCCCAGGTCGTTCAGCCGGCGCGTGATGGCGTACCCGTAGGTCTCTTCGCTGCCGATGATTTCCAGCACGCAGCCTTCAAGCGTGCCCTTCAGCATCTCCGTCAGATTGTCCATGGTGGCTCTTCTTCCGCCCCCTTCCGAAGTACTCGGTGGTACCAAGTACTGCTATACAGTACCACAGAGTAGAGCCTGAGGGTCAGGGGCGCAGCAGGCCGCGTACCCGGTCGATCGTCGCCTCGGCCTGCTCCAGGTTCGCCAGCAGGGCGCCGGTCGAGTCGCGCAGCCGGGCGGCGACGAGCCCGCGGCCGGTCAGGAGCGCGTCGCCCGCGCCCAGGAACTCCGCCAGCCTGGCCCGCTCCTCGGCCTCGGCCTGCCGCCTGGCCTGGTGGATCAGGCCGAGGACGGTCTCGGCCAGGCGCGCCGACTCCATGCGCATCGCCCGCGGGTCCAGCCGCAAATCCTGGACGCCGGACGCGCAGCTGTACTCGACGCTCACCCAGCCGTCCGGGGATTCGGCCCGGGCCGTGGCGGTCTCGCCGGGGAGCCGGCTCAGTCTGCTGAAAAGGTGGTCGGCGTCGGCCGCGAGCCGTTCGGGGTCGAGGCCGAGTGCCTGCTCGAAGTCCATGGCGGTCACTCCCAGGGGAACGAGTAGGAGCCGTCGGCGGCCTGCGCAGGCACGTACCGGCCGGTGATCGTCTGGCTGCCGGACGCGACGTCGTCGAGCGCCTTGGCGCCCGCCGCCTGCGGGACACCCTGGGGGAGTGGGCCGCCGGTGCCCTTGCGGCGGCCGGTGAGGCCGTGCGCGGTCAGGTCCCGTTCGATCCGGTTCGCGGTGCCCCAGACCAGCAGCGGGCCCTGGGCGAAGGTGGCGGCGGCGAGGTCGCGCAGCCCGCCGCCGTCGCCGCGGGCCGCCTTGGCGCCCGCGTCCACGGCCACCGCCGCGGACAGGGCGGCGGCGCAGCCGTGCAGCAGCGTGTCGAGCAGCGACTCCACCGCCCGGTAGTTCTCGTACAGGCCGGTCAGGCAGCGGGTGGCCGCGGTCCGGGCGGTGACCAGGCTGAGCGGCGTGAGCGCGGCGGTCAGCACCCAGAGCGCCAGCGCGGCCATGGCCGCGGCCACCAGGAACTGGTACAGGATCATCGCGACGAGCGCGGCGCCGACGGTGCGCAGGACGAGGGCGGTGACGACCGCGCGGATCTCGATCGAGCGCAGGCCGGCCAGGTAGGCGTCCATGCGGCGGTCGAAGGCCCGGCCGTCCGCGCTCCGCCAGCTCGTCGTGGCCACCTCGCCGACCAGCGCCTCGACGTTCAGCCGGGTGGCCGCCACGTCGTCGTGCACGGCCAGCCAGGTGTCCGCGCCGTCGAAGAACGCCTGGGGGTCGTACTGGTGGACGTACATCCTGCCGACGAACGGCCAGGCGGCGGGCACGCCGAGCGCGGACAGCGTCACCGCCGCGCCCGCGCCCGCCATGAGGGCGTCGCGGGCCAGCTCGGCGGCGTTCACCGCAGCCTCACGGCGGCGGCGGTCTCGGCGTCCTGCCAGGTGGCGACCGAGGTGTCCAGGTCGTCCTGGACGCGTGCGGTGTCGTCGAGGTGGCGGCGCACCTCGGTCATCGTGAGGGCCTCGACCTCGTTGTAGGCCAGCGCCAGCGAGTAGGTGAACGAGGTGAACGCCGACTCGGCCACGGTCAGCGACACCAGCTTGGGCAGCACCTCGTCCAGCCGCCTGGCCGCCTCGGGCAGGCGCGATCGCATCTCCCTGAGCCGGGACCGGTCGATCTCGATCTCGTGCGGGCCGGAGGGTGTCCATGGATTCATCGGCATGCGGGGCTCTCGTCCGTGCGGGAATGATCTGTCCAGCCTGTCCCGCCGGGGCGTGAACCGCCGCAATCCTGACGAAATCCCTACGCGCCGCGCCGCGTCACCGCCGTGTCGCCTGCCGGCGGACGTCGAGCCGGCCGTGCCGCATGCGGCCGGTCAGGCGGACCCGCAACACCTCCGGCGTGTCGTCCTCGGGTGCCCTGCTGATCGCCAGCGTGCCGTGCCGTACCGAGAGCTCGTCGCTCTCCAGCACCATGCCCGGCGCCAGGACCAGCTCCACGCTGCCGCCGCTCACCCGCAACTCGATGATCAGCTCGGGCGCGCCGCGCACCGCGCTGGTCAGGTCCAGCAGCACGTCGCTCCACGCGGTGCGCACCGCCAGCCGGTGCGGCAACGTCCAGCGGCCGTCGCGGCGCACCGAGCCGTGCCTCTCCTTGATGGTGAGCAGTTCGGCGGCCGGAGCCCCGGCCGGCGGCGGCGCGAGCGCGCCGTGGCCGCCCGGACCCGCGACCAGGTCGGTGACGAGCGGGGCCAGCGCGTTCACGGTGCGGGCGGACAACGCCGCCTCCAGCCGCTCCTCGAATTCGGCCAGGTCGAGCCGGCCCTCGGCGACGGCCGTCCGCAGCAGTTCGGTGACGCGGTCGCGGTCCGCGTCGGAGGCCCGCAGCGCCGGTGAGGAGGGCATCACGGGACCCGCCGGGAGGTCTGCCATGGGGTGGTTCCTCTCTGGAGCTCAGGGATCGGCGCTGCCGGGGCGGGGTCAGGCGTCCCAGGTGACGGGGAGGCTCTTGACGCCGTAGATGTCGGCGAGCTCCGGCCGCAGGGCGACCTGGTCGGCCGGTACGGCCAGGCGCAGCGTGGGGAAGCGGTTGAGCAGCGCGGGGAAGGCGACGCGCATCTCGACGCGGGCGAGCTGCTGGCCCAGGCACTGGTGGATGCCGTGGCTGAAGGCCAGGTGGCCGCCGTCCTGCCGGCGCAGGTCGAGGGTGTGGGGGTCGGGGAAACGTTCGGGGTCGCGGTTGGCGGTGTTGAGGGACAGCAGGACCATCGTGCCGGCCTTGACGGTCTGGCCGGCCAGCTCGACGTCCTCCAGGGCGACCCGGTAGAACTGCTTGGCGACGGACAGGTACCGCAGCAGCTCCTCGACGGCCTGGTCGGCGAGCGTGGGGTCGGCGCGCAGCGCGGCGAGCTGGTCCGGGTTCTGCAGCAGGGCGAAGGTGCCGAGGGCCAGCATGTTGGCGGTGGTGTCGAACCCGGCCGACAGCAGGATCAGGGCCATGCCCTGCAGCTCCTCGTCGGTCAGGTCGCTGTCGAGCAGGTCGCTGAGCACGTCGTCGGTCGGGTGGGCGCGCTTGGCGGCCACGAGTTCGGCCAGGTACTGCTGGGTGGCGAGGTAGGCGGCGATCAGTTCCTCGTCACTGGCCTCGCCGCCGAGGAACTTGTCGATGTTCTCCTGGAAGCGGTCCCGGTCCTCGTACGGCACGCCCAGCAGTTCGCAGATGACGATGGCGGGGATGGGCTTGGCGAACGCCGTCACCAGGTCGGCGGTGGGGCCGGCCTGCTCCATGGCGTCCAGGTGTTCGGCGGTGATCTGCTCGACGCGCTCGGTCAGCAGCCGCATCCGGCGGACGGTGAACTTGCCGACCAGCGGCTTGCGGTAGCGGCTGTGCTGCGGGTCGTCCATGAGCAGGAACTCGCCGGGCGGGGCCGGGGGCACCTCGATGTCGCCGTAGTCGATCGTCGGGTGGTGGCTCATGAGCTCCTTGCGGGAGCTGAAGCGGGGGTCGGCCAGGATCGAGCGGGCCAGGTCGTAGCCGGTGACCAGCCAGCCCTGGTGTCCGTCGGCGAAGGGGAAGCGGCTGATGGGGCCGTGCTCGCGGGCCTCGATGAGCTCCTTCGGCGGGTCGAACGGGCAGCCGGGACGGCGCTCGGCGGGCATTGGCGTGACGGTGTGGAGGGAGTCGGTCATGTTCGTCCTTTCAGGAGATCTTGCGGCGGTAGGTGTTCATGGCGAAGACGTAGGCGACGACCAGGATGCCGACGCACCAGGCGAGGGCGATCCAGATGTCGTTGCCGACGGGCTGCTCGGCGAACAGGGCGCGGACGGCGTTGACGATGGAGGTCACCGGCTGGTTCTCGGCGAAGACGCGCACCACGGTGGGCATGGTGTCGGTGGGCACGAACGCCGAGCTGAGGAACGGCAGGAAGATGAGCGGGTAGGAGAACGCGCTCGCGCCTTCCATGGTCTTGGCCGACAGGCCGGGGATGACGGCGATCCAGGTCAGCGCCAGGGTGAACAGGACCAGGATGCCCGCGACCGACAGCCACGCCGACAGGCCCGCGCTGGAGCGGAAGCCCATGAGCAGGGCGACGAGCATCACGACCGCCAGCGAGACCAGGTTGGCGACCAGCGAGGTCAGCACGTGCGCCCACAACACGGCCGAGCGTGCGGTCGGCATGGACTGGAACCGTTCGAAGATGCCGCCCTTCATGTCCATGAACAGCCGGTAGGCGGTGTAGGCGATGCCGGAGGCGACCGTGATGAGCAGGATGCCGGGCAGCATGTAGTTCACATACGAGTCCGACCCCGTCCTGATCGCGCCGCCGAACACGTAGACGAACATCAGCATCATGGCGATCGGCATGATCGCGGTCGTGACGATGGTGTCCGGGCTGCGGGAGATGTGCCGCAGGGACCGTCCCAGCAGGACGGTGGTGTCACCGAAGAAGTGCTTGCTCATCGTGGGGGTCCTTAGGCTTTCGTGCCGACGAGGGTGAGGAAGACGTCCTCCAGGGTCGGCTGCTTCTCGACGTACTCGACCTTGGCGGGCGGGAGGAGTTGCTTGAGCTCGGCGAGGGTGCCGTTGACGATGATCCGGCCCTCGTGCAGGATCGCGATCCGGTCCGCGAGCTGCTCGGCCTCGTCCAGGTACTGGGTGGTGAGCAGCACGGTGGTGCCCTGGGCGGCGAGCTCCTTGACGGCCTGCCACACCTCGATGCGCGCCTGGGGGTCGAGGCCGGTGGTCGGCTCGTCGAGGAAGATGACCGGCGGGTCGCCGATGAGGCTCATCGCGATGTCGAGGCGGCGGCGCATGCCGCCCGAGTACGTCGCCGCCTTCCGGCCGCCCGCGTCGGTCAGCGAGAACCGTTCGAGCAGGTCGTCGGCGATCTTGCCGGGGTTCTTCAGGTGTCGCAGCCGGGCGACGAGCACGAGGTTCTCCCGTCCGCTGAGGATCTCGTCCACGGCGGCGAACTGGCCGGTGAGGCTGATGGACTCGCGCACCCGGGCGGCCTGCCCGGCGACGTCGAGGCCGTTGACGCTCGCTGTGCCGGCGTCGGCCTTGAGCAGCGTGGCCAGGATCTTCACCAGCGTGGTCTTGCCCGCGCCGTTCGAGCCGAGCAGGGCGAAGATGCTGCCCCGCGCCACCTCGAAGTCCACGCCGCGCAGCACGTGGAGTTCCTTGTACGACTTCTCCAGGCCGCGCACCTGGATCGCCGGAGCTTGTTGTGTCGTCATCTCTTGGCCCTGTCTTCTCTTCCGGGGGGTCTCGCCGTCGGCGCAACTACTTAGTGGTGCTGACTACCAGCTATATAGTGCCACGAAGTACTGGTATCTAGCAACACCGGATAGCTCTGACCGCCGCGCTGTTCATGGGGTTCACCTTCGCGGGCCGCGCTGACACCGCGCCGACGTCGCGCTGACACGGCACAGCCCCGCTCTGACGCCGTCAGGGGCGGCGGAATGAAGCTTTCATCGCCCGCGGGACGTTCGCCCTGGTCGCCGGGGCCGTGCGCGGGCCGATATTGCGGCGGGGACGAGCCCTGTCGTGCAATTCACGGTGATCGCTTCTCACGCAATCCGACCCTTGATGAGGGGAGAGCCGATGCGTCGCGCAATCACCGCCCTGACGCTTGCCGCGGTCACCACCCTGGCGCCCGTCCTGGCCATGAGCACGCCGGCGGACGCCACGTCCACGCTCCAGGTCGTCTACACCGGCCTGCCGTACGACATCTGCGTCTCCTTCGGCCAGTCGGGCCAGCAGAACGGGCGCTGGCAGACCTGGTGGTGCAGCACGCACTACCCGCAGAGCTACCCGGGCTCCACCACCTACGACCTGTGGGCGTACGTGGACTGACGCCCTTCTTCCGCATATTCCGCCGGATAAGTTGCGTACATGGGCAATCAGCCCCGAACCTATGATCTCGGGGGACGTACCACATAGAGATCATGAGGGCGGATGGGCACCAAACGGGGCGCGGGGGCAGCCATCGGCTGGGCAGCGCTGTCGATCGTCATTCCGGGCGCGGCCCATCTGCGGGCCGGGTACCGCCTGCTCGGGCTGGCGCTGCTGGGGCTGTTCCTGGCCGCGGGCGTGGCGGTGGCCCTCGTCGTGGCCTCGGCGGGTGGGCTGGCCATGGCGACCCAGGCCGCCTGGGCCTCGGCGATCACCGGTGGCGCCATCGGCGTCGGCGTCGCGTGGGGGCTGCTGGTGGTCGCCTCCTACACCGTGCTGCGGCCGCGGCGGCGGCTGGTCTGGTCCGACGGCGTGGCGCTGCTGCTGGTCGCGGCCGTCGTGTCGCCGTTCGTGGTGGCCTCGCAGACGGTGTCGGAGGTCGACGCCACGCTGACCGACGTGTTCAACGCCCCCGAGCCCACCCCCATCGACCACGCCGACCCGTGGGCCGGCCGGACGAGGGTGAACATCCTGCTGCTCGGCGGCGACGGCGCGCGCGGCCGCAACGGGACGAGCATCCGCACCGACAGCGTCAACGTCGCCAGCATCGACGTCAGGACCGGCGACACCGTGCTGTTCGCGCTGCCCAGGGAGATGGAGAACGCGCCCTTCCCCCGGGGGAGCGTGATGGGCCGGCTGTTCCCGCCGCCCAAGGGCTTCTACATCGCCGGGGCCGGACGGGAGTCGGAGGACCTGCTGAACGGCGTCTGGGCCTACGCCGACACCCACCCCGCGCTGTTCCGCAACTCGCCCACCCGGGCCCCCGACGCCGTCAAGGGCGCGGTCGGCGAGATCCTCGGCCTCAAGATCGACTACTACGTGCTGGTCAACATGTGGGGCGTGGCCCGGCTGATCGACGCGCTCGGCGGCGTGCGCATCCACGTCGAGCAGGACATCTGCTACGGCGTGGGCCGCAGCGACGGCGGCGTGATCAAGGCGGGCACCCGCCGGCTGAACGGCAACGACGCGCTCTGGTACGGCAGGGCCCGCGACCACGACGGCTCCAGCTGCGCCGGAGGCGACAACCACACCCGGATGCGCCGCCAGCACTGCGTCATCTCCGCCATGCTCGACCAGCTCGACCCGGCCAACGTGCTGCTGAAGTTCAAGCAGCTGGCCGGCGCGGCCCGGCAGACGTTCCGGACCGACATCCCGCGCGGGCTGCTGCAGGACCTGGTGCCGCTGGCCGACAAGGTCAAGGGCGCCCGGGTGGGGACGTTGTCGATCGTCCCGCCGCGCTACAACCCGGCCTACCCGGACTTCCCGCGCATCCGGGCCGACGTCCGCAAGGCCATCCTCCGCTCGCACCGCGCGCCCGCCACCGTCGCCGCGGGCACGCCGTCCGCCCAGCCGTCGAGCACGCCGTCGACCACGCCGTCGAGCACGCCGTCCGGCCGGCCGTCCGGCACGCCCACCAGGACGGCGATGGCGTCGTCGGGGAAGCTGGCCGACTCCTGCGTGGCCTGAGCTACGGGCGCGCGCAGGGGCCGGTGGGCGCCTTGCCGAGGCTCACCCGCAGGGCGTTCTCGATGAACTCGCTGCTCTGCTTCTTGGACACCGTCTCCGCCTGGGTGAGGGTGCCGGTCATCGCCAGCCGCTGCTTCGGCACGTAGATCTGGAACGCGCCGAAGAAGCCGCTGTGCCCGTAGACGGCATCGCCCGTCGCGGTCAGCCGGGCGATGCCCAGCCCGTACGGCGACCCGGCCTTGACGCTCTGCGGGGTGCTGCGCAACATCGTCCGCAGCGTCGCCGGGTTCTTGAAGACCTTGCCCTCGAACAGGCCGCGCATGAACCGGTTGAGGTCGGCCCCGGTGGAGACCAGGCCGCCGCCGCCGAAGGTGTCGAACGTCGGGTTGTGGTGGTAGGTGTCGCGCTCGCCGAGGTAGTTGTGGGCGCGCGGGCCGCGGTGCGGCTCCCACCACTCCAGGTACGTGCGGTCCATCTTCAGCGGCTCCAGCAGCAACGACCGGTACAGCCGGTGCAGCGGCTCGCGGCCGGCCTTCTCGATGACCATCCCGGCCAGGACGTAGCCCGTGTCGGAGTAGTGGTAGCCCTTGGCGGGAGCGAAGTAGGGCTTGCCCGACCGAAGCGCCCAGTCCACCAGTTCCAGCGGTTTCCAGGTCTTGTCCGGATGGTCGAGCACGTACTGGAACCACTTCTCGTCCCCCACGTAGTCGTACAGACCGGCGGTGTGGTCGAGGAGCTGCCGGACGGTGATCCGCGGCCCGTACGGGATGCGCGCGACCAGCTTGCGGTCCAGGTATTCGCTGATGGGGGCGTCCAGGCGCAGGTCGCCGCGTTCGGCGAGGCGGAGCGCGACGGCCGCGGTCATCGTCTTGGTGACGCTGGCCGCGCGGAAGGCGTCGGAGCTGCGCAGGGCGCGTCCGCCCAGCTCGTACACGCCGGCCGCGCCGTCGAAGGCCCGGCCGGGGCCGGTCACGGTGAGGATCGCGCCGGGCACGGGCGGCTTGACGACGTCGTCCAGCAGGCAACGGAGCTGCTCGTCGGTGGCGTCCGTGGCGTGCACGGCGTGCATGGCGTGCATGGCGTGCGCGGCGTCGGTGGCGGTCCGGGCCGCGGTGGCGGGGACGTGCGCCGTCCGGGCGTGGGCCGGGACGGCGAGGCCGCCGCCGAGCACCACGCCGGCCAGGACGGCGCCGAGCAGGCAGGTTTTCTGGGCATGGTGATGATTTTTTGACCGCATGGCCAGGATTTAATCCAGATGGTATGAGTGAGACAAGAGGTTCGCCCGGATCTTGCGGTTTCCCGCACCGAGGAGGTGCCGCCATGCCCGACCCCGGCTGGGACGAGTCCCTGCTGCCCCGCGAGCGCGAGGTGCTCGCCCTGATGGCCGAGGGCTGGTCCAACACCGGCATCGCCGACCAGCTGTACGTGTCGCTGAGCGCGGTGGAGAAGCACGTCACCGCGGTGTTCGCCAAACTCGGCCTGCCCGCGTCGGCGGCCGGCAACCGCCGGGTGCTGGCGGTGCTGCACTACCTCGCGGCGACCGGCCGGCCCGGGGAACGGCCGGGCGAGGGGTGGGGGAAACCGCACAGTCGGTGAGCGGGGCTTGCCGTGCGCCGTCCGCCGGGCTTGAATCCTGGCCATGCGGTCAAAAATCGATCAGGACGGCCAGAAGAAGGCCTCGTTCATCGAGGAGGCCCGGCGGCGGCAGATCGTGGAGGGCGCCATCTCCACCATCGCCACCGCCGGGCTGCCCCAGGCGTCGCTGGCCCGGATCGCCCAGGACGTCGGCGTCAGCAGGGGCGTGATCTCCTACCACTTCGCCGGCCGGGACGAACTGATCCAGCAGGTCGTCAACGCCCTGTTCACCGAGACGAACCGGTTCATCAAGGCTCGGGTGGACCGGGCGCCGGACGCCCCGCACCGGCTGCGCGCCTTCATCGAGGCGAGCTTCGAGTTCATGGCGGCCAACCGCGCCAACTTCGTCGCGCTGGTGGACATCTGGGGCAGCTTCGGATCGCCCGAGGCCAAGCGCCGGTTCAACGCCGACATGTACGACCCGTGCCGCCACCACCTGGAAGGCATCCTGCGGCGCGGCCAGGACAGCGGCGACTTCCGCGACTTCTCGCCGCGCACGCTGGCCGCCACCGTCCAGGGCGCGATCGACGGCGTCATGCTCCAGTGGGTCTTCGACGAGGAGGCCGTCGACCTGGCCGACTGCGCCGCCGAGCTGACGACGATGTTCGACATGGCCACCCGGCGGCGGGCGTGACGGCCGCTTTCCCGCCGTCCGGGGGGAAAGCGGCCGGGCCGATCGCGGGCGGCCTCGGCGGGGGAGCGGCCGGGCGGATCGCCGGGGGCCTCGGCGGGCTGCTCAGGGACCGGGCCGCCGCCCACGGCGACCGGGTGCTGTTCCGCTTCGACGGAGCCGAGACCACCGTCGCGCAGGTGGAGCAGCGGACCGACCGGCTGGCGGGTGTGCTGGCCGCGCACGGCGTCCGCCGCGGCGACCGGGTCGCGGTGATGCTCGCCAACGGCGTCGGCTTCCCGGTCGCCTGGCTGGCGATCGCCAAGCTGGGCGCGGTGATCGTCCCGCTGAACCCCGGGTATCGCAGCGCCGACCTGGCCCACGTCGTCAGGGACGCCGCGCCGGTGCTGGCCCTGGCCGGCTCGGCTGCCGCGGCCGGTGCGCTGCTCGCGCTGGGCCTGGGCGAGGTCGGGCTGCTCGACGCCGCCGACGCCGGGCCCGCGCCCGAACCCGTCCCCGCGGGCGCCTTCGACGCGGGGGCCGAGAGCGCCGCCGCGTCCGGCGCCCCCGACCTGCCCGACGTCGGCTGGGACGACCTGCTCAACCTCCAGTACACCTCGGGCACCACCGGGTTCCCCAAGGGCTGCATGCTCACCCACCGCTACTGGCTGCACCTGGCCGAACTGGCGGCCGACGTCGCCGCCGTCACCCCGGACGACGTGGACCTCACCGCCCAGCCGTTCTACTACATGGACCCGCAGTGGAACACGGTGCTGTGCCTGCTGACCGGCATCCCGCTGGTGATCCTGCCGCGCTTTTCCGCCTCCGGCTTCTGGCCGTCGGTGCGCGAGCACGGCGCCACCTTCTTCTACGTCCTCGGCACGATGCCGCTGCTGCTGCTCAGGCAGCCGCCCGACCCCGAACGGGACCGGGCCCACCGCGTCCGGCTCGTCCTGTGCTCGGGCATCGCGCCCGCCCTGCACGCCGCGATCGAGGAGCGCTGGGGCGCGCCCTGGCGGGAGGCGTACGGCAGCACCGAGGCCGGGGTCGTGCTGGCCGTCCGGCCGGAGGACACCGCGTGCGTCGGCACCGGCGCCATGGGACGGCCCGTCCCCGGCAAGGAGGTCAAGATCGTCCGGGAGGACGGGTCCGACGCCCCGGACGGCGAGATCGGCGAGATCATGGTCCGCGGCCGCCCGATGCTGACCGGCTACTGGAACCGGGACGAGCCGCTGCTGCGCGACGGCTGGTACCCCATGGGCGACCTCGGCCGCCGGGACGCCCGCGGCCACTACCACCTGGTCGGACGGCTCAAGGAGATGATCCGGCGGGGCAGCGAGAACGTCGCCGCCGCCGAGGTGGAGGCGGTGCTGACCGGCCATCCGGCCGTGCGCGCCGCCGCCGTGATCCCGGTGCCCGACGAGCTGTTCGGCGAGGAGGTCAAGGCGTTCGTGCAGGTCGCCGAGCCCGTCGAGCCGCACGAGCTGGTCGACTACGTCCGGGCGCGGCTGGCCGACTTCAAGACGCCGCGGTTCGTGCAGTTCGTCGAGGCGTTCCCGATGACGCCGTCCGAACGCATCGCCAAGCACCTGCTGCCGCCCGGACGGGACGGCGCCTACGACGCCCGGGAGGCAAACCGATGAGCACCGATCTGCGGGTGCGCCGCGCCGGCTCGGCCCTGGTGGTCGCCTTCGACCGGCCCGAGGTGCTGAACGCCTTCCGGCAGCGCACCTACGGCGAACTGGTCGCCGTCCTGGACGAGGCAGCCCGCGACGACGCGGTGGGCGCGCTGGTGCTCACCGGCACCGGCCGGGCCTTCTCGGCCGGGACCGACCTGAAGGAGGCCGGCGCGCAGCTCGCCGCCGGGTCCGACGCCGACCTGGCCGAACGGATCGCCGCGCTCCAGGACCTCACCCGCCGTTTCGCCACCCACCCCAAGGTGATCATCTCGGCGGTCAACGGGATCGCGGTCGGCGTCGGCGTGGAGCTGGCCATCGCCAGCGACCTGCGGCTGGCCGGCCACGCCGCCTCGTTCGCCTTCAAGGAGGTGCACCGCGGCCTGTTCCCGAGCAACGGCGTGCTGTACTCGCTGCCCCGCCTGGTCGGCCACGGCCGCGCGGTGGACCTGCTGCTGACGGGCGAGACCGTCGGCGCCGCCGAGGCGTACCGCGCCGGGCTGGTCAGCCGGCTGGTCCCCGACGCCGACCTGCTCGACACGGCGCTGGAGCTGGCCGAACGCGTCGCCGCCGCGGCGCCCACCCCGGTACGCCTGATCAAGCAGGCCATGCGGCGGGTCTGGGAGCTGGACCTGGAAGAGGTGCTCGACCTGGAGACCGAAGGGCTGCTGGCCTGCCTGCGCGGCCAGGACGTGCTCGAAGGCGTCCGCTCCTTCGTCGAACGGCGCCCCGCCGTCTACCGCGGTCACTGACCGCGGCCACTGACCGCGGCCACTGACCGCGCCACTGAATGCGGCCACTGGCCGCGCCGCCCGTACCGCCCCCGCGATCAACCTGACCCCGGCCCGGCCATGGGCCGGGGTCCGACCTCCCCTATCCGAGAACAGCAGGGAGCCGAACGCCATGACCGGGCACGACAGCGGGGGATCGCTCCACCGCGGACTCAAACGACGCCACATGACCATGATCGGGCTCGGCGGCGTCATCAGCGCCGGCCTGTTCGTCAGCAGCGGCAAGGTGATCGCCGACACCGGCCCGGCGGCGCTGGTCGCCTACGCCCTGGGCGGCCTGATCGTCGTCCTGGTGATGCGGATGCTCGGCGAGATGGCCGCCGCCCGGCCCTCGGCGGGCTCGTTCGCCGACTACGCCCGTGCCGCACTCGGGCCGCGCGCCGGGTTCCTGGTGGGCTGGTGCTACTGGCTGTTCGCGATCGTCGCGGTCGCGTTCGAGGGCGTGGCGGGGGCCAAGCTGCTGCACTCCCTGTCCGGCGCCGTCCCCGTGCTGCCGACGGCCGTCGCGCTGCTGGCGGCGCTCACCGCGGCCAACCTGGTCTCGGTGCGGCTGTTCGGCGAGACCGAGTTCTGGCTGGCCTCGGTCAAGGTCGTGGTGATCGTGGCGTTCCTCGCCGCCGGGGCGCTGTACGTCCTGGGCCTGTGGCCGTCCGGTGGCGGCGCCGGCCTCAGCGCGCTGACCGGGCACGGCGGGTTCGCCCCCAAGGGCTGGGGAGCGGTCCTCACCGCGCTCGTCACCGTGCTGTTCTCCTACTTCGGGGCGGAGATCGTCACCATCGCGGCCGCCGAGTCGGCCGAACCCGCCAAGGAGGTCGCGCGGGCCACCCTGCGGGTGGTCTGGCGGGTGCTGATCTTCTACGTCGGCTCCGTACTGGTCATCCTGGCGGTCGTGCCGTGGAACCGCGTCCCGGCGGGGGGCGCGGACAGCCCGTTCGCGGCCGCCATCGCCGAGCTCGGCGTCCCCGGCGCGGCGACCCTGATGACGTGGGTGATCCTGGTCGCGGTCGTGTCGGTGATGAACGCCGCGCTGTACGCCGCCTCGCGCGTCCTGTGCGCGATGGCCGCCCGCGGCGACGCCCCGGCCGCGGCGGCGCGGGTGCGGGCGTCCGGGGTGCCGGCGCCCGCCCTGCTCGGCGGCGGCGCGCTCGCGCTGGCCCTGATGGCCGGCGCGTTCGCGGTCGGCGACGACGCCTTCGACCTGCTGATCAACACCGCCGGGCTGCTGGTGCTGCTGCTCTACGTCTTCGTGGCGCTCAGCCAGCTCCGGCTGCGGCGGCGCATGGAGGCCGAGTCGCCCGAGCTGCTGCGGCTGCGCATGTGGGGTTTTCCCTGGCTGAGCCGGGTGGTGGTGGCGCTGCTGGTGCTGGCGTTCGCCGCCGTGGCCTCCTCCGCCGAGGCGCTGCCGGTGGTCGGGGCGGTCGCCGTGGCCGTCGGCGGCACGCTGCTCGCCTACGAGATCAGATCCCGCCGCAAACAGCCCGCCGACGCGGTCGCCCGAACGGTGGCCTGAGCGGGGTGGCCCCGGCGGTGGCCCGAGCACCGGCCTGAGCGGTGGGCTCGTGGCCGGTCGGCGGCCCCCAGCGCCCCCAGCGCCCCCAGCGCCCCCAGCGCCCCCAGCGCCTCCAGCGCCTCCAGCGCGGTCAGCGCCAATGGAGGTCGCCGAGCAGCGCCGCCTCCGCGCCGCCGTCGGCGAAGATGATCTGGCCGGTGACGAAGCGGTTGTCCGCGCCGGTGAGCCAGCACAGGAGCTCGGCGACCCACTCCGGCCGCCCGGGGAAGCCGCCGAACGGTTGCGGCGCCGCCGCCTCCACCGCGGCCCGCACCTCCTCGCTCGCGAAGATCCAGGCGGCCGCCGGCGTGTCCACGACGCCGGACGCGACGGCGTTGAGCGCGATGCCGGCGCCCGCCCACTCCGGCGTCGGGGCGGCTCTGCGCACCCAGCGGTTCAACGCGCGCTTGGCGATCCCGTAGGCGCCGGCCGGGCCGCCGGCGGACGGGTCCGCCTCGACGAGGGCGACGGCGGCGGCCTCGTCGCCGTCCAGGCACGCCTGCATGACGCGCTCGTCGGCGGGGGCCAGCGACGACGTCGACGACACGACCACGGCCCGGGGGGCCTGACTCCGCGCCAGCAGCGGACGCAGACCTTCGAGCGTCGCGACCGCGCCGAAGTAGTTCGTCGCGAGCAGCCCGGTCCGGCCGCCCCCGGCGACGGCGAGCACCGCGTCGACGGCCCCGGCCGCGCTCACCTGGCCGACCAGCGACCGCCGGCCCTCGGGCGTGGACAGGTCGGCCCGGACGTCGGCGTCGTCGAGGTCGCAGCCGATGACCGTGGCGCCGCGCGCCCGGAGCAGGGCGGCGGTCGCGGCGCCGATGCCCGACGCCGAACCGGTGACGACGTACGTCCGCCCGGCGATCCCCTCAACTGACATCGTGTTCCCCTTCCGGACCGGTCTCAGGACTTCTCGCTCGTACTGCGGTCGAAGAGTTCGACCAGTTCCTCCGCGCAGAGGCCGGGGTCGAGCCCGGCGGCGAGGAGCGGGACGACGCTGTCGATCGACGCCCGCAGCGCCGCCGCCATGACCTGCGGGTCGAAGGGACGGAAGACGCCGGCGCGCTGCCCGTCCGTGAACAGGCCGGCCAGCCGGTCCAGCGACTCGGTGTGGTGCCGTTCCCAGACGCCTTGACCGCTGTTGAGCAGGATCTGCTGGAGCGCCCGCACCTGCGAGGAGTGGGCGGCGATGAACGCCACGTTCGCCCGGATGGCGGTGGCCAGCAGTTCGCGGGCGCCGCGCGCGGCCTCCACGGCGGGACGCACGTGGGCCTCGGCGTCGGCGGCGATCTGGTCGGCGACGGCCGCGAACAGCTCGTCCTTGCTGGAGAAGTGGTAGGTGATCAGCCGGCTGCTGCTGAGCCCGGCCTCCTTGCAGATGGCGTCGAAGGTGGTCGCCTGGTAGCCGCGCTCGCCGAGCAGGGTGATCGCGGCCCGGATGATCTGCTTCCTGCGGGCCGCGGTCGCCGCCTGATGGGGGCCGAGCGGACGGCCTTGATCGCCGTCGCTGTTATCCATACAGATAACGTTATCTAGTCAGATAACAAACGGCAATCCGTATAGAACTTGCGAATTTTCGCAATTCGTTCAACACTTATCCCGTTCAGGCAGGCGTGAAGGCAGGGGACACGGTGAGCGAGGCGTTCGCGGCGGCGATCCGGCGCCGGGTGGATGAGGCGGCCGGCGCGCTGCGCGCGGCCGAACAGGACGGCGACGCCGACGCCGCGCTGTCCGCCGCCGGCGGGCTGGACGAGGTGCTGCGGATGGCCCGCGCACACGGCGTGAACACCGACGGAAGCCCCGGCGCGAACACCGACGAAAGACCCGGCGCGGACCCCGACGGAAGCCCCGGCGTGAACACCGACGGAAGCCCCGGCGCGGACCCCGGCCCGGCGCGCGGGGGAGAGGAGGCGCGCTGATGTCCGTCCCCCTGTACGAGGCCAAGGCCGAGCTGTTCCGGCTGCTCGGCCATCCGGTGCGGATCCGCGTGCTGGAGCTGCTCCAGGACGGCCCGATGCCGGTGCGCGACCTCCTGGCCGAGATCGAGGTGGAGCCGACCGGCCTGTCGCAACATCTGGCCGTGCTGCGCCGCTCGGAGCTGGTCACCGCCCGCCGCGACGGATCGACCGTCGTGTACGCGCTGTCCGGCGGCGACGTGGCGGAACTGCTGCGCGCCGCCCGCCACCTGCTGCAGGCCAAGCTCTCCGGCCGGCACGCGCTGCTGAACGAGCTGCTCGAATCGGAGGCCGGCGAACGGTGACCTCAGTGCTCCGGGCGGGCTGGGCCCGTCTGCGCCCCGTCCTGCCCGGCCGGGCCGATCTGGCCGCGTTCGGCCGCCATCCGCGCCGCGACCTGCTGGCCGGGCTGACGGTGGCCATCGTCGCGCTGCCGCTGGCGCTCGGCTTCGGCATCTCCAGCGGGCTGGGCGCGCAGGCGGGGCTGGCCACCGCGGTGGTGGCCGGCGCGCTGGCCGCCGTCTTCGGCGGCTCGGCCCTGCAGGTGTCCGGGCCGACCGGGGCGATGACGGTGGTGCTCGTCCCGATCATGCACGCGCACGGCGCCACCGGCGTGCTGACGGTGGGGCTGCTGGCCGGGCTGCTGCTGCTCGGCCTGGCCCTGGCCCGCGCGGGCCGGTTCATGATGCTGGTGCCCGCGCCGGTGGTGGAGGGGTTCACCCTGGGCATCGCCTGTGTGATCGGCATGCAGCAGGTGCCCGCCGCGCTCGGCGTGCCCACGCCTGCGGGTGACAAGGTGCTGGCGGTGGCCTGGCAGGCGGTGCGCGACTTCGCCGCCCGTCCGAACTGGGCCGCCCTCGCCATGGCCGCGGCGGTCGCGGCGGTGATCCTGTTCGGCGGACGCCGGCGGCCCGCCGTGCCGTTCTCGCTGCTCGCCGTCGTCGCCGCCACGCTCGTCGCGGAGCTGGCGGGGTTGCCGGTGACGCGCATCGGCGCCCTGCCCGCGGGGCTGCCCGCCCCGTCCCTGGAGTTCCTGGACGTCGGCGCGCTGAGCTCCCTGGTCGCCCCCGCGTTCGCCGTGGCCGCGCTGGCCGCGCTGGAATTGTTGTTGTCGGCCGCCGTCGCCGACGGCATGAGCGTCAACCATCGGCACGACCCCGACCGCGAGCTGTTCGGCCAGGGCGTCGCCAACCTGGTCGCCCCGCTGTTCGGCGGCGTCCCGGCCACCGGCGCGATCGCCCGCACCGCCGTCAACGTGCGCGCGGGCGCGTCCTCCCGGCTGGCCGCGCTCGCGCACGCCGCGATCCTCGGCGTCATCGTGTTCACCGCCTCGGGCCTGGTCGCCCGCATCCCGCTGGCGGCCCTGGCCGGGGTGCTGCTGGCCACCGCGGCGCGGATGGTCGAGGTCGGCTCGGTGACGTCGATGCTGCGCTCCACCCGGGCCGACGCCGTCGTCCTGGCCTCGACCGCGGTCGCCACCCTCGTTCTCGACCTGGTCACGGCCGTCATCCTCGGCCTGATCGTCGCCGGGGCGCTCGCGCTGCGGGCCATCGCCAGGAACGTGCGCCTGGACACCGTGCCCCTGCAGGCCGACCTGCCCGGCGCCCACGACGCCGAGGAGCACGAGCTGCTGGCCGAGCACATCGTCGCCTACCGGCTGGACGGGCCGCTGTTCTTCGCCGCGGCGCACCGCTTCCTGCTGGAGCTGTCGGAGGTCGCCGACGTCTCGGTGGTGATCCTGCGCATGTCCCGCATCAGCACGATCGACGCCAGCGGCGTCCTGGTGCTCGGTGACGCCGTCGCCCGCCTGGAACGACGCGGCATCACCGTGTACGTCTCCGGCATCCGGGACGGCCACCACCGGCCGCTGCGCGCCCTGGGCGCGATCGCCCGCCTGGACGAGGCCGGTCAGGTGTTCGCCTCGACCCCGGAGGCCATCGCGGCGGCCCGCCGCCATCTTCACCGCACCGGCGTCCTCCCCGCCCCCATCGGCTGACGGCCGGCGAAGGCGGGGCGGGGCGCTGGCCCACGTCACGCCGGACGCGCCGCCGTTCCTCGTGGCCCACGTCGACCTCGACCCGCTGGTGCCCGTGGCCGACGCCCGGCACTTCGCCGACAGCCTGCGCCGCACCTCGGCCTCCCCCGTCGTGCACGCCGAGCTGCGCGGCGGCAACCACGCCTTCGACCTGTGCCACCCGGTCCGCTTCCAGGCGGTCGAGGGCTGCACCGCCTGGGTGAGATCACGGGAGCGGGCGTCCGGCCTCAATCGGGAGTCTGGTCGAGCAGTCCCTGGGCCAGCCGGCGGACGGCGGCGCGCAGCTCCGGCGGCGACCGGATCGTGAACGGGAAGCCGAGCCCGGCGAGCATGGCGGCCATGCCGTCCAGGGACTCGGCGCGCATCCGCAGCAGCACTCCGTCCGGCGTCTCGGTGAGCGTGGCGACCGACGGCGGGACGCGACGGGCCGCCTCCGCGAGGGGCACACGCAGGACGACCTCGACGAGGTGCGCGTACGGCACCCGGGCCAGCGACGCGGTGACCTGCCGCACCGGGTCGGACTCGGCGGGGATCTCGTAGGAGGCCGTCCCGGGGACGACGGAGGAGATCCGGTCGAGGCGGAAGGTGCGCAGCTCGCCGGACAGGTGGTCGAGGCCGGTCACGTACCAGCGGCCGGAGTGGAAGACCAGGCCGTGGCCGTCCAGTTCGCGTTCGGTGGTGGAGCCCTTCCAGGAGCGGTAGCCCAGCGTGACCCGGCGGCGGTCGCGGATCGCGGCGGCCAGGGTCAGCACGGCCCGGCTCGCGGGCGTCCGCGCGGCGCGGGCGGCGAGGGTGAAGTCGAGGGTCTCCTCCAGCGCGCCGGCCTGCTGCCGCAGCGTGTCCGGCAGCACCCGCCGGATCTTGGCCAGGGCGGCCTCGGTGGCCTCGGCGGCCAGGCCCAGGCGGCGTCCGGCGAGCAGGCCGAGGACCACGGCGGTGGCCTCGTCGTCGGTGAGCATCAGCGGCGGCAGCTTGTAGCCGGGCATCAGCCGGTAGCCGCCGTACCGGCCGCGCTCGGCGGCGACCGGGACGCCCAGGTCGGCGAGCCGGGCGGCGTAACGGCGGACGGTCCGTTCGTCCACGCCGAGCCGCTGGGCGAGGTCGCGGCCGCCCAGCACGTGGTGGGCCTGGAGCAGTTCGAGCATCGCCAGCATCCGGGTCGCCGGATATGACACAGGTCACCCTCTTTATCCGGGCGGGTTCTGTCCGCTTTCGGCTTTAGCGTAGCGACATCGGCTCACTTGGAAGGACGACGAGATGGCGAACTACGTGCTGGTGCCCGGATTCTGGCTCGGCGCCTGGGCCTGGGACGAGGTGGCGCACGAACTGCGCGCCGCCGGGCACCAGGTGCGGGCGGTCACCCTGACCGGGGTGGCGGAGCGGGCCGGCGAGCTGTCGCCGGAGGTCGGCGTGGAGACGCACGTCGCCGACATCCTGGCGGCGATGGACGGATGGGACGACGTCGTCCTGGTCGGGCACAGCGGGGCGAACGTCCCGGTGACCGCGGTCGCCGACCGGCATCCCGAGCGGCTCAGCCGGGTCGTCTACGTGGACGCCGGGCCGCTGCCGTCCGGGGCGGCGGTGATCGACTTCAACGACGAGGACACCCAGAAGGCCTGGCGCGCCCAGGTCGGGGACGGCCACGCGCTCGACGTGCCCGCCTACGAACAGGGGGCGGGCAAGTTCGCGGGCCTGACCGAGGAACGATGGGAGCAGATCCGCGCGAAGGCGACGCCCCAGCCGTGGGGCGCGGCCGTGCAGCCGGCGCAGCGGCCGGAGCGCATCCCGGCGACGCCGAAGACCCTGGTCGCCTCGACCATGCCGATGGCGGTGATCCGCGAGCTGATCGACTCGGGGAACCCGGCCTTCGCCGCGCTCGGCACGCCCGAGTGGACGTTCGCCGAGCTGCCGACCGGCCACTGGCCGATGTTCTCGCGGCCGGCCGAGCTCGCCGCGCTGCTCTGACGTCGCGCGGGCGGTCCCGCCGGAAGGGGTGGGGTCAGCGCGGGTTCCCGCGGACGGGGGCCTGCTCGGGCGGGCGCGGCGTGCCGTCCAGGTAGGCGAGGACGGCGCGGACCCGGCGGTGGCCGGAGTCGTCCGGGGCCAGGCCGAGCTTGGCGAAGACGTTGCCGATGTGCTTGTGGACGGCGTTGTCGGAGATGCGCATGCGCTCGGCGATGGTGGCGTTGTCGTGCCCCTGCGCCATGAGGGCCAGGGACTCCCGCTCGCGGGCGGTGAGGGCGGCGAGGGGGTCGTCGGCGCGGCGGGCGAAGAGCTGGGCGACCACTTCGGGGTCCATCGCGGTGCCGCCGGCCGCGACCCGCCGCAGGGCGTCGACGAACTCGGCCACCCGGCCGATGCGGTCCTTGAGCAGGTAGCCGATGCCGCCGCGGCCGTCGGCGAGCAGTTCGCCGGCGTACTCGCGCTCGACGTACTGCGAGAGCACCAGGATCGGCAGCGCGCCGTGGTCGCGGCGGGCCCGCAGCGCGGCGTGGATGCCCTCGTCGCGGAACGACGGCGGCAGCCGCACGTCCACGATGGCGATGTCGGGGCGGTGCTCGGCGACGGCGCGCAGGAACGCCTCGCCGTCGCCGACGACCGCGACGACCTCACACCCCCTGGCCGCCAGCAGCAGCCTCAGCCCACTGGCCAGCAGGACGTTGTCCTCGGCGATCACGACCCGCAAGGGACCTCCTTCGACGGTCACGACGCGCACGGCATCCGGACGGCGAGCGTGGTGGGGCCGCCCGGCGGGCTGTCGAGGCGCAGCGTGCCGTCGAGGGCGGCGACCCGCCGGCGGATCCCGGGGATCCCGGTGCCGCGCGTCTCGTCGGCGCCGCCCCGGCCGTCGTCGGTGACCTCGATGGACAGCACGTCGCCGGCCCGCTCGATCCGCAGGGACGCCCGGGTGGCGGCGGCGTGCTTGGTCACGTTCGTCAGCGCCTCGGCGATCACGTAGTAGGCCACCGTCTCCACGGACGGCGGCAGCGCGCCCAGGCCGGCGAGCTCGATGTGGACCGGCACGCTCGACCGGGCGGCCAGCGCCGTCAGCGCGCCGTCGAGCCCGCGGTCGGCGAGGATCGGCGGGTAGATCGTCTGGAGCACCGCGCGCAGCTCGGCCATCGCCTCCTCCGCCGTCTCGTGCGCCTCCTGGAGCAGCAGGGCGACCGTGTCCGGGTCGTCGGCGAGCGACTCGCGGGCCAGGCCGAGGTGCATGGCGATGGTCACCAGGCGGGCCTGCGTCCCGTCGTGCAGGTCGCGTTCGATGCGCTGGAGCTCGGCGCCGTGGGCGTCGACCACGCCGACCCGGCTCCTGGTCAGCACGTCGACCCGCTCGGTGAGCCGCTCGCGGGCCGACGGCGTGAGCAGCGCCAGGGACAGCCGGGCGTGCAGCCGGGCCAGCGCGGGCAGCCCCCACCAGGCCGCCGCGCCGAGGACGACGATCTGGGCCGACCCTCCGGCCAGCGCGGTCGCCCAATCGTCCACCGGGACGTCGAAGAACGAGAACAGCGTGGGACGGGCGTCCGCCGGGAACGCCTGCCACGCGACCATCGCCACCGCGGCGACCACGATGTTGCCCAGGCACAGCAGGGCGGCCAGCCCGAGCGGGAACCCGGTGGCGACGTGCGCGAGCGCCCAGGCGAGATCCCGCCGCCCGCCCGCCACCCCGCCCGCCGGGACGCCGAGCAGCCGCCCGGCCCGCCGGCGGTGCCAGGCCGCCCAGCCCCGCCCCGCCGCCGGCGCGAGCAGCACCGGGAGCGCGAGCGCCGTGGCCACGGCGGTGGCCAGCGTGCCCAGCAGGTAGGCCGACCCGGACGCCAGCCGGGCGACCGACCCGGACGACAGCCAGGACGTCGAACCGGAGAACAGCCGGGAGAGCGAGCCGGAGAACAGCCGGGAGAGCGAGCCGGGGAGAGCGCGGTCACGCATGCGCACCTCCTCCTGACCTGCGTACCGGGGGCACCAGTATCCCGTCACCGTCCGCGGCCGGACACTACAGCGGGCTGTACCAAGGGCGTGCGGCCGGCTGTATCGTGCCGGGCGTCCGGCCGGAATAGCGTCCCCGGCCATGAAACCGACTCGTGTGCGGCCGCTCGGCCGTCTGGTCCCGGCCATCGCGCTGACCGCCCTGATCGCCCTGTCCGTCGCCGTCGCGCCCCCGGCCGGAGCCGACGCCGGCGCGCCCGCGGCGACCGGCCGGAAACCCCCGGCGCTCGACTGGAAACGCTGCTCCCTGGGCCCGGACGACGCCGTCGGCAGGCAGCTCGACCAGGCGGGCGGGCGCTGCGCGGAGTTGGCCGTCCCGCTCGACCACTCCAGGCCGGGCGGCCGCGCCATCAAGCTCGCGCTGTCCCGCATCCCCGCGACCGACCGCGCCCATCGCATCGGCACCCTGGTGCTCAACAGCGGCGGCCCCGGCGAGAGCACGCTCGGCATGCCCCTGAAGACGCGCGCGGCCATGAAGGACGTCGCCGCCCGGTACGACGTCATCGGCCTGGACCCGCGCTTCGTCGGGCGCAGCACGCCGCTCGACTGCGGCTGGCCCATCGGCCTGTGGCTGCGCTCGGCCGGCTCGACCCGCGCCCGGTTCGACCACCAGGTGGCGGTGCAGCGCGACCTGGCCGAGCGCTGCGCCCAGCGGCACGCCGACGTGCTCCCGTACGCCAGCACCCGCGACACGGCCCGCGACATCGACCTCGTGCGCCGTGCCCTGGGGGAGCGCCGGATCTCCTTCCTCGGCTACTCCTACGGCAGCTACCTGGGCGCGGTCTACACGCAGATGTTCCCCGGCCGCACCGACCGGGTGGTCCTGGACAGCGCGGGCGATCCGGGCAAGTGGGGCCCCAGGGCCATGCAGGGCACCGAGGACGAGGCGGACCGCGCGCTGCGCGCCTGGGCGTCCTGGGCCGCCGGACGCCACGGCGTCTACGGGCTCGGCGCGACCACCGCCCGCGTGCTGGCCACCGTGGACACGATCGTCGCCGCCGCGGAGGAGCGTCCGCTGCGCGTCGGCGCGTACGAGGTGGACGACCAGGCGGTCCCGTACCTGCTCTCCGTCGGCTCCGCGAACGACCGTCCCGAGGCCCGCGCCGAGTTCGCCGCCACCGTCCGGACCCTGAACGAGGCCGCGCACGGCCGCCCGGCCGAACCCGGCGCCGAGCTCGCCGGATTCCTGGCGTTCGTCCTGACCGGCGCCGGTTCGCCGCTCGCCAGCCCGGCCGCCGCGATCACCTGCGGTGACCGGGCCGCGCCGGGCGACCCCGACGTCTACTGGGACGACGTCCAGCGCAGCCGGGCGCGTCACCCGCTCTTCGGCCCGGTCAAGAACAACATCTGGCCGTGCGCCTTCTGGCCGGACGAGCCGCGCGAGCCCCTCACGCACGTCGCCAACCCCACCCCCGCGCTGATCGTGTCGGCCACCGGCGACGCCGCCACCACCTACGAGGGCAGCAGGGCCATGCACCGGGCGCTGACCGGCTCCCGCCTGCTCACCCTGCGCGGCGCCATCGCCCACGGGATCTACGGCGAGTACGGCAACGCCTGCGTGGACGCCAAGGTCAACGCCTACCTGGCCACCGGCGCACTCCCCGCCGCCGACCAGACCTGCCGCCCCTGACCGTCCCGCCGACGGACAGGCGGGGCTCGGGCAGAACGGTGCTCCCCGCCCTCGGTCAGGAGGGCGGGGAGCGGGGCCTGGTGGTTCGCCGCCCGTGCTAGCGGCCTCTCACCCGTACCTCCGCCAGGGCGAGCGGGTCGGTGCCGGAGGAGAGCTGGATGCGCACGTGCCGGCCGGTGGTGCCGGCGGGCAGCTTGACCGTGCTGGGCCGGCCGGCCTGTTCCTGCACGTGCACGGCGGTCACGCCCGGCGTGGTGCGGGCCGCCTCCAGGCCGTCGGCGGTGATCGGCTGCTCGGAGGACATCACCCAGTAGTCCCGCAACCGTTCGGCGCAGCAGTCGGTGCGGTTCCAGATCTCCACGCTGTCCAGGCCGGCCGAGGCGCCCAGGTCGACCTGCCACCAGGCTTCCTTGGCGGGTTCCTGGGTGTGGGTGACCGAGCCGTTCCAGAAGCCGCCGTCGGTGTTGCCGTCCACGGCCCGCGCGGCCGGGGCGTCGTAGCCGGTGCTCTGCTGGGTGGCCGGCTTGCCCTGGGCCAGGTTCGGCAGCACCACCGAGACGGGGATCCGGTGCGCCGCGCGCAGCCGTCCGGACTTGAGCGTCGCCTGGATGCCGAGCGCGGCGGGCTCGGCCCCGGGCGGCACGGTCACCGTGACGGGCACCTCGGCGCTCGCCCCGGCGGCCAGGTGGCCGATGCGGGTGCTCGCCGGGGTGACCGTCCAGCCGTCGGGCGCGGCGAGGGTCAGCGAGGCCGCGCGCAGCGGCGTGGAGCCGGGGTTGGTGACGGTCACCTTGCCGGTGACGCTCTCACCGGCCTGCACGTGCTTGGGCAGGTCGGTGCCGAAGCGCGGCAGGGCCGTCACGCCGGGCGTCTCGATCTTGAACGAGTAGGCGTACTGCCCGGTCTCGGCGGGCGTGGTGACGACCACCCGGCCCTGCTCGTCGCGCTGCCACGGCAGCGGGCCGGCGTCGGAGCCGAGCAGCGTGATCCGCGTCCCGGGGCCCGCCGGCACGTCCGCGCCCAGCGTCAGCTGCTCGCCCGGCCACTTCAGCGCGGTCGCGTAGAGGACGCCGTCCTTGACGGTGTACCGGACGTCGTCCGGGCCGCCCTTCTCCTCGGCGCGCGTCCAGTACGTGGTGCCGTACATGGCCTCGCCGTTGACCTTCAGCCAGGAGCCCATGTCCAGCAGCCGTTCCCGCTGCACGTCGGGGATGGTGCCGTCGGCCTTCGGGCCCACGTCGAGCAGCAGGTTGCCGTTCTTGCTGACGATGTCCACGAAGGAGTCCACGAGCTGGTCGGAGGTCAGGTAGTCCTCGATGGGCTCGTTCTGGTTGTAGCCGTAGGAGTGCGCGATGCCGCGGCTGGCCTCCCACTTGACGGGGTCGATGTCCGGCTTGACGGAGTACTCGGGCGTCTGGAAGTCCAGCTCGTGGCTCTCCAGCGCGCCGCTCTCGATCTTGCACCGGTTGGCGACCGCGACTTCCTTGCCCTTCTGGGCCGCCTTGTTGTAGTAGTCGGCGATCACCCCCGCGGTCTGCCACTGGGCGGCCGAGCGGTCCCACTGGCCGTCGCACCACAGGATGTCGGGGTCGTAGCCGTCGATCAGCTCGCGCATCTGCGGGAGCATGTAGTCCTTGACGTAGTCGCCGCTCTGCGGGGCCCCGGTGTAGGGCACCGGCTGCCCGGTGTACGGGTTGGTCGCCGGGTGACCGGTGAACAGCGGGTTGTACCACTCCATGAGCGAGTAGTAGAAGCCCGCGCGCAGCTTCCCGTCGGCGCGGGCCGCGGTGAACAGCTCCTTGGCCAGGTCACGCTTCGGGCCCATCGCCATGGTGTCGCGTTCGCTCACCTTGCTGTCCCACAGGGCGACGCCCTCGTGGTGCTTGGAGGTGAGGACGAAGTACTTGGCCCCGGCGTCGTTGAAGAGCTTGACCCAGTCGGCGGCGTCGAACTTCTCGGCCTTCCACTGCTCGGCGAAGCGGTCGTAGTTGAAGTCCGGCCCGTAGGTGTCCCGGTGGTAGCTGTTGGTCGCGTTCCCGGGGGAGTTCATGTAGTACCAGTACCACTCGGCGTAACTGCCGCGCGGGCCCCAGGCCGGGACGGAGTACGCCCCCCAATGGAGGAAGATGCCGAACTTGTCGTTGTTGAACCACTTAGGGGTCGGGTGACTGTTCAGGGATTCGACGGTCGGCTCGTAGGGGCCGTCCGTGGCGGCCTGGGCGGGAGCGGGAAGACATCCGATGATACTGAGCATGGAGACGGCGAGAAGTCGACGTAAGCGGGCCATGTCCACTCCAAAGCGGGGGGAGAGATTGGAGGAAAGGTAGCCCGATCTTTGTTCTCTCGGCAAGGGCTGCGCGGAGATTCATCCGATGTCTGTCCGGGGAGACGCAGCCGTCAGAAGTAGTCCGCCGGCCAGTGGGCGGCGTTTTCCGCGCCCACCACGGGGCCCGGGTCGCCCAGGATCGCGCGGGCCATCCCCGTGCGGTCCCGCTCCCGGACGACGCCCGCGAACAGGTGCGGCAGCGCCGGCTCGTCCCAGGTCAGCCTGGCCCTGCCGGTACGGACGCCCCGGGCCGCCGCCTCGGCGGCCAGCGCGGAGAGCACCCCGGGCAGGTCCCCGGCCACCTCCAGCACGTCGAGGACGCCGCCGTCCCAGCGCACGGCGGCGTACCCGGCGTCCCCGGCCAGCAGCTCGACCGGGTCGCCGTACCAGATCGGCAGCCGGTCCCGCCAGTGCGCCTCGTCGCGCACGGCGGTCAGCGGACGCCGCGCGTTGTGCCGCTCGTACACCTCCCGCAGCACCGCCGCCTCGCCGGCGGGGATCCTGCGCAGCCCCCGCCCGGCCGGGCCGGTACGGCGCAACGGGCCGGACACGGTCCGCAGCTCGAAGCCGGTCCACTCCTTGTAGACCCCCGGCGTGCCGGTGAACAGCAACGACCAGGCGCAGCCGTCGGCCGCCATCGCCTCGGCCGCCAGCGCCAGCAGCCGCCGGACGTGCCCGCGCCCGCGGACCGACGGATGCGCGGCGACGTTGGCCACGCCGCCCGCCCGCACCTCGCCGCCCAGGCCGTCGTGGAGCCGGCGCGGCAGGTAGTACACGCAGGCCGACACGTCGCCGGTCACGAACGTCCGGCCGTACCGGCCGGGGTCGGTCTCGTACAGGGGCACCACGTGCGGGGCGTCGAAGCAGGCGGCCCACAGCGCGTAGAGCGCCTCCCGGTCGCCAGGACGGGCGGTGCGCAGGGACGTCATCCCATCCTCCCCAGCAGCTCCGGCGTCACCTCGTGCGCCAGCGGGACGCCGCCGGCGTACCGGGCGATCTCCTCGACCACCACCCGGCCCTGGCGGGCCCGTCCCGAATCGGTGCCGGCCGCCTGGTGCGGGGTGAGCAGCACGTTCGGCAGCGCGCGGAACGGGTGCCCGACCGGCAGCGGCTCCTCGTCGAAGACGTCGATCGCCGCGTCCAGCCGTCCCGAACGCAGCTCGGCCAGCAGGGCGGCCTCGTCCACCAGCCAGGACCTGGCGGTGTTGACCAGCCCGGCGCCGTCGGGCATCAGCGCCAGCTCCCGCGCCCCGAGCAGGTGGCGCGTCTCCGGCAGCGCCGGGGCGTGCACGGCCACGATCCGGCTGGTGGACAGCAGCTCGTCCAGCTCCACGGCGCCCTCGTGGTACGGGTCGGCGACGGTGACCTCGGCGCCGAGCGCGCGGACGAGGCCGAGGTAGGCCCGGCCGGTCCTGGAGGCGCCGATGACGCCGATCGGGCAGCCGAGGATCTCCCGCCTGGCCGGCGCCCGCTCGGCCGCCTCCCACGGCCGGCCGCCGCGCAGGGCGTGGTCGAAGCGGTGCACCTGGTGCAGCAGCGCCAGCGTGAACGTCAGCGCCACCTCGGCCACCGACCGGGCCATGGCCGCGCCCGCCTGCGTCACCCGGACGCCCCGCGCCCACAGCTCGGCGGTGACGAACGGCTTGACCGTCGCCCCGGTGTGCGCGACCAGCCGCAGCCCCGGCGCCCGGTCGAGCAGCTCGGCGGTCAGCGGCGGCACGCCCCACGAGGTCACCAGCACCTCGGTGCCGGGCAGCGCCTCGGGCAGCGCGCGGTGGTCGTCGAGCAGCCGCACGTCCCCCAGGGCCAGCAGGGCGGCGGGGTCGGGGAAGAACTGCGCGCGCAGCGGCGGCGGGACGCTGACCAGGACGCGCACGGCGGAGTCAGCCGAGCCAGGCATCGCGGTGCTCCGCCACGAAGTCGTCGTCGGTCAGCCACGGGTAGGCGGCGCTGACCCGGGTCAGCTCCTCGGCCTGGCCGGGGGAGAGGCCCTCGGCCGGGTCGAGGCACCAGGTGCCGGCCAGCAGGCCCTGCCTGCGCAGCACCTCGTGCACGCCGGCGATGCAGCCGGCGAAGGCGTTGGCGCTGTCGAAGACGGCGGAGTTGGCGTCGGTGAGCGCCGTGGCCCGGCCCCACCACCGCGCCGGGTCGTCGCGCAGGCCGTCGACCATCTCCACCGCCGCCCGCGTCCACACCGCCCACTGGCCGAGCAGGCCGCCGGCGAAGCGCAGGCCGCCGGGCAGCTCGGCCAGCAGGTCGCCGATGATGTGGTCGTCGTTGCCCGTGTAGAGGGTGACCTGGTCGGCCCTGTCGGAGGCGGCCACGCCGTGCGCCACGTCCAGCGAGCGGTAGCGGTCGAACGCCGCCACCTTCACCGCGACCGTGGAGGGCTGGTCGGCCAGGGCCCGCCAGAAGCCGCGCGACAACACCGGCCCGCCGATCGCCGCCTGGAGGTAGAAGCCGACGACCGGCAGCACCTCGCCCACGGCCCGCGCCCGCGCCAGCAGGTCGTCCTCGGAGGCGCCGGGCACGACCGGCGAGAGCAGCACGGCGTCGTACCCGAGCGAGGCGGCCAGCTCGGCCTCGGCCACCGCCTGCGCGGTCGGCCCGCACGCCCCGGCCACCAGCACCGGTGGCTCCCCGGCGGACTCCCGGGCGGACTCCCGGGCGGACTCACGGGCCACGTCGGCGGCCAGCCGGAGGACCGGCTCCAGCAGCCCGGCCCCGCGGATCTCGAACTGGGTCGTGTGCACGCCCACGGCCAGGCCGCCGGCTCCCGCCGCCAGGTAGTACCGGGTGAGCGCGGCCTGGCGGCGCTCGTCCAGCGTCCGGTCCGCGGTGAGCGCCAGCGGGTGGGCGGGGATGACGGCCCCCGCCCGCAGGCGCGACAGCGCGGGATTCGGCGTGGGCATCAGAATCTCCCGTCTCGTACGGCGAACTTGGTGGGCTTGCCCGACGTCGGCAGCCCCGCGGCCAGCCAGTCGGCCTGCCAGTCGACCAGCGTGCCCAGCGGCACGTGCGGGTAGCCGAACAGGCGGTGGCAGAGCGTGGCGTCGTTGAGCAGCGCCGTCGCGGCCTCCGCGCCCTCGAAGGACACCGGCGTGCCGAGGCGCGCGCCGAAGGCGGCGGCCACCCGGCGCACCGAGGCGGTCTCGGGGCCGGTCAGGTTCAGCGTGAACGGCGTGCCCGCCGTCGCGTGGCCCAGCGAGCGCAGCACGACCTCGTTGGCGTAGCCCTGCCACACCACGTTGACGTGCCCGGTCGTCACGTCCACCGGAGCGCCGGACAGCACCCGCTGCCCGATGTCGGCCAGCACGCCGTACCGCAGGTCCACGGCGTAGTTGAGGCGGACGATCGTCACCGCCGTGCCGCGGGCGGCGGCCGCGTGCTCGAAGACGCGCTCGCGGCCGAGGCAGCTCATCGCGTACTCGCCCACCGGCCCGACCGGGTCGCCCTCGACGCTGCCGCCGGACGACAGCGGCACCAGCGGGTAGACGTTGCCCGTGGACAGCGCCGCGACGCGCGCACCGCCGTACCGCTCGGCGACGCGGGCGGGCAGGGCCGCGTTGACGACCCAGGCCAGGTACGGCGCGGCGGACGTGCCGAACTTCGCCCCGACCATGAAGACCACGTCCGCGGCGTCGGGCAGCGTGCCCAGGTCGCCGTCGAGCAGGTCGAAGGGGACGACGTCCACGCCGTGCGCGGCGAGGGCGCCGGCCGCCGCCCGGTCGGACCACCGGGAGACGGCGAAGACGCGGTCGGCGCCGCGACCGGCGGCGTCCAGGCCGCGCCGGGCCAGGCGGCACAACGTGGGCCCCATCTTGCCCCCGGCGCCCAGCACGACCAGGTCGCCGGAGCCGGCGGCGAGGTCGGCGACGAGCGACTCGGACGGGCGGGTGAGGTGCTCTTCCAGATCGTCGACGGAGGTGAACATCAACCCTTGATCCCCGACATCGTGACTCCTTCGGTGAAATAACGCTGGCCGACCAGGTAGGCGGCGAAGATCGGTACGAACGCGACCGTGGCCCCGGCCAGCACGACGCTGAGCGGCACGTTCTCCGTCTGCAGGGAGGCGATGCCCACGGTCAGGGTGCGCATGTCGGCGCCGCCGCCGATGATGAGCGGCCACAGCAGGTCGTTCCAGTGCCACAGGAAGACGAAGACGCCCAGCGTGGCCAGGATCGGCTTGCACAACGGCAGGACGATCCTGATGAAGATCCGCCATTCGGAGGCGCCGTCGAGCCGGGCCGCCTCGAACAGCTCGTCCGGCAGGCCCATGATGAACTGCCGCATGAGGAAGACCGCCTGCGCGTTGGCGAGCGTCGGCAGGATCAGCCCCCAGTACGTGTCCACCCCGCCCAGCTCGGCGATGAGCATGAACGTCGGGATGAGCGTCACGTGGTAGGGCACCATGACCATGGCCAGAAACGACCAGAACATGGGCTCGCGGCCGGGGAACCGTTTCTTGGCGAAGGCGTATCCGGCCAGCGAAGCCAGCAGCAGCACGGCCACCACGCTGACCACGGAGTAGATCAGCGTGTTGACCGTCCAGGTGACCAGGTCGCGGCCGCCCAGCACCTCGCCGTAGGCGCTGAAGTCGACCGGCCAGGGCAGCATGCTCTCCGGGAACGTCACGGCCGTGCCCGGCTTCAGCGACAGCACGACCATCGCGTAGAACGGGAACAGCGTGACCGGCGTGGCGACGGCCAGCAGGACGAACCTGGCCACCTTCCCTGCCCTGGTCGGCTCCAGCGCCTTGTACGAGCGGTATGTCGTCACTTCGACCTCCCGATGATCAGACGCTGGACCAGCGCGACCACGAGGGTCATGACGAACAGCGCGACGCCGATGGCGCTGGCGTAGCCGAAGTCGAAGTTCTTGAACGCCTGCTCGTACAGGGCCATGACCAGCGTGAAGCTGCCGTGCGCCGGGCCGCCGCCGGTCATCACGTAGACCAGGTCGAACACCTGGAAGGAGTTCGTCGTCTCGATCACGGCGACGAAGAACAGCGCGGGGCGCAGCTGCGGGGCCACGATGTAGCGGAACCGCTGCCAGGTGGAGGCGCCGTCGGTGAGCGCCGCCTCCTCCAGCTCCCGCGGCAGGTCCTGCAGCCGGGCCAGCACGATCAGCATGCCGTACCCGAACCTGGACCAGACCGAGACGATCACCAGGGCCGGGATGACCAGCGTGGTCGAGGCCAGCCAGGACTGCCCGGTGAGCTTGGTGATCGGCCCCTCGGAGGAGAACAGCCAGGTGAAGACCGTCCCGGCCAGGACCAGGCTGGTGACGACGGGCAGGAAGAAGACCGAGCGGAAGAAGGCCGCCCCGCGGAAGGCGCGGCGCACCAGCAGCGCCATGCCCACCGAGGCGGCCATCGACGCCGGCACGTACAGGATCGTGTAGATCAGCGTGATGCGCAGCGACTCCCAGAAGACGGGGTCGGCGGCCATCCGCCGGTAGTTGTCCACGCCGGTCCACTCCGGGCTGGCGCCGATGGAGGAGTCGAAGAACCCCAGCAGCACCCCGGCGACGGACGGGCCGAACCGGAACAGCAGGAAGAGCAGGAGGCACGGCAGGACGAACAGCAGTCCGGTCCGCGCCTCCCACCGCCTGACGTCGATCGCCGCCATCAGCCACCCAGCAGCGCGTCCGCGGCCTTGGCCGCGTCGGCGAGCGCCTGCTCGGGCGTCTTCTTGCCGATCAGCGCGGCCTGGATCTCGGGAGCCAGGACGCCCATCACGTCACGCGCCTTCTCGTGCAGCGGCCCGGCCGTGGTCAGGTCGAGCGCCTTCTCCACCTCGGCCTGCACCGGGTCGGCCGCGTACAGCGAGCCGGTGGACTTGCGCGGGGAGAAGTAGCCCGAGGCCAGGTCGTAGGCCTTGCTCGGGGCGGCGCCGGTGGCGAAGCCGATCCACTTGCCCGCCGCCTCCTTGTGGTCGGACGCCTTGAGCAGGGCCAGCGAGCCGACCGTGCCGTAGGCGACCTGCTTGGCGTCGGTCAGCGGCGGCAGGACCTTGATGTTCTCCTTGCCCCAGAACGACTCGACGTCGGCGGGCAGCTGCTGCCAGGTGCAGGCCACCTTGTTCTGCGCGGTCCTGGTCTGCTCGAACTTGGGCAGACCGGTCAGCAGGTCCTTCTCCACGTAGCCGCCGTCGGCCAGCTTCTTCAGGAAGGTCAGCGCCTTGACGCCCTCGGCGCCGCCGAAGGCCGCCGACTTGCCGTCGGGGCTGAACACGTCGCCGCCCGCCTGCCACAGCAGCGGGTAGAACGACTGGTTGAGGGTGGCGGCGGGGTCGGCCCAGTAGTTGGTGACGTCGACGTCCTTGGCCTTGAACTTCGGGGCAAGGGCGAGCACGTCGTCCCAGGTCTTGGGGAACTCGGTGACGCCGGCGGCGTCGAACGCCTTCTGGTTGCAGACCAGCGGGTTGGCCGACATGAGGATCGGCGCGCCCATGACCTTGCCGTCGATGGTGACCGACTTCAGGGCGTTGTCGCGGTAGTCGGCCTTGTCGGCGAGGTAGGCGTCCACCGGCTCCAGCGTCCTGGCGTACTTGGGGAGCTGGTCGGGGATGAGGTAGACCACGTCGGGTGCCTTGTTGCCGGCGATCGCCGTGGACAGCGCCTCGTCGCGCTTGGCCCACGGGTAGATCTCGACCTTGACGTCGATGTTCGGGTTGGCCGCCTCGAACGCCTTGGTCTGCTCGTCCCAGAACGCCTGGTGCTTGGGCTGGTCGGCGATGTTCGGGTAGATCCACATGGTCACGGTCTGCTTCTCGTCGCCTCCGGAGCCGCCGCCGCAGGCGGTCAGCGTGCCGAGGGCGGCCGCAGCGGCGGCCAGCGCGCGCAGTCGCATGATGGTTCCTTCCTAGAATGCGGGCACGGTGACGACCGTGCCGCTGTGCCGGGCCTTCTCGGCGGCGAAGACCGCGAGGTGGCTGTGGAGCGACTCGGTGGGGCCCGAGCGCACGTGTGCGGGGTCGCCGGTGGCCAGCGCGGTGACGAAGGCGTCCATCACGCCGTCGTCGCCGCCGCCGTGGCCGTCGCCGGCGTTCGAGCCGGTCTCGGCGACGCCGCGGCGGCTGCTGCGGCCGTCGCGGAAGTCGAGGACCTCGACCGACTCGCCGTCGCCGATCAGCCGCCCGTGGGTGCCGAAGATCCTGGTCTGGCGGTGGGTCTGCTCGGTGAAGGCGGTCATGGTGAAGGTCGCGGTCGCGCCGCCGGTCAGCTGCATGGCGAGCACCTGGTGGTCGACCACGTCGTTGTCGCAGGCGTAGACGCACCTGCCGTACGGGCCGGTGCGCAGGGCGTCCATGACCTGCTCCTCGTTCTCGCCGAGGACGCTGGTCGGCCAGTCGTAGCCGCGGTCCAGGTACAGGCGGGGAGCCGAGTACGGGCACCGGGGCTCCAGGACGCAGTCGAGGCAGCGGTCGGCGGCCTGCTCCGGGCGCCGCTCGGGCCTGAAGTGGCCGAGCGAGCCGAAGCTGGCGACCTGCTCGATCCTGAGCCCGGTGACGTAGGTCAGCCAGTCGAGGTCGTGGGAGGACTTGGCCAGCAGCATCGGGCTGGCCAGGCGCTCGCTGCGCCAGGGGCCGCGCACGTAGGAGTGCGCCTGGTGCCACCAGCCGACCGGCTCCAGGTGCTCGACGCTCATGACCTCGCCGAGCACGCCGCTGTCCACGGTCTCCTTCACCAGCGCGGTGTAGGGCGTGTAGCGCAGCACGTGGCAGACGGCGAGTAGCACGCCGGTCTCGCCGACGGCCGAGACGATCTCGCGGCACTCCTCCTCGGTCGGCGCCATGGGCTTCTCGACGAGCAGCGCGTAGCCCGCCCGCGCCAGGGCGATGGCGGGCTCGACGTGCAGGCGGTCCTGGGTGGCCAGGACGACGGCGTCGGCCACCCGCTCGCGCAGCAGGTCGCGCCAGTCGCCGAACTCGCGCACGCCTGGGCCGGCCAGCTTGGCCCGGCGGGCGGGGTCGGGGTCGGCCACGGCGACCAGCTCCGCGCGATCGGGGTGCGCGGCGATCCAGGAGGCGTAGGTCTGCCCCCGGTTGCCCGCTCCCGCGACCGCCAGCGTTATTTTTCGCACCTAAATCACCAGATTTCCTGATGTGAGGACCTTCGGGCCGTCGGCCGGCAGCTCCCTGGCGACGCCCTCCTCGACGTTGCCCGTGTGCTGGACCACCTCGAAGGCCTTGATCGACAGGCGGCCGCCGCCGAACTGGCAGCCGGTCGCCGCGTAGCGGTTCCGGCCGGAGTCGAGCTGCACGTGGGCTCCGGCGTTCTGGCTGCGGACCCCGGCCAGCTGCCAGGAGACCAGCCCGGCGGCCTCCACCCGCGACAGCCCGGCCTCGGCCAGCTCCGTGCCGCCGTCGAGGCGGATGCGCTGGTCGGCCTTGCCGGCGGCGGCCAGGCCCACGTTCTTCACCGTGCAGCCGGTCAGCGCCACCGAACCGGCCAGGACCAGCGGGGCCGCGCCCTCGGCGCCGTTCAGCGTCGAGCCGGACAGGCGCAGGTCGGCGCCGTTGAAGGCGTTGCCGTTCAGGCCGTGGAACGTGGTGCGGCTGACGTGCAGCGGCGCGGTCACGTTCGCCTGGACGATCTCGCTCTTGGCCGGGACGTTGAAGACGCAGCCCTCGATCAGGTTGGGCCGCCGCGACACCTTCGACTGCTGGGAGACGATCAGCGTGTGGCTGGCCGAGCAGCCGCGCATCTGCAGGCCGTCGGCGTTGACCCAGATCATGCCCGAGCCCTCCAGCGACGGCTTGCCGATGACCTGGAGGTCCTCCAGCGTCAGGTCGGTGACCTTCACCCGGGCCACGAACCACGAGCAGACGTGCTTGCGCACCGTGATCCGCTTGGCCGCCGAGCCCCAGGCCGCGCCGGAGTTGGCGAAGGTCATCAGGCCGGAGTTGCCGGTGTAGGTCAGGTCGTGCTCGTACTGGCCGTGGGTGACGAACGGGCCCTGGTCGTCGCCGTCGCCGTGGCAGTTCTCCACGTAGCAGTAGGCGCTGGCGGTGAAGTCGTTCAGGTGGCGGGCGTTGGCCGTGTGGCAGTCGCGGACGTGGCCGTACAAACAGTAGATCTGCTGGGTCAGGTAGCCCGCCCCGCCCCACGTCACGCTGGCGGGGTTCTTCAGCGTGCAGCGCTCGGTGCGGAAGTGGGTGGCCCAGCGCCGCATGATCAGCGGCCAGAACGTGCCCGTGCCGTGGATGCCCTCGACGTCGCAGTGGACGGCGTACTCGTAGGCCAGCGGGTGCGAGCCGGTGTACTGGTCGCCGTCCGCGACGCCCTCGAAGCGCAGGTTGCGCACGTGCACGCGCTCGACCGGCTCGACCAGGGTCCAGGTGATCGTGCGGCCGGCGGCCAGCTCCCAGCCGTTCTTGTAGTTGACCCGGATGTGCGTGCCGTCGACGATCTGGGTGATCTCGACCAGCTTCTGCAGCTCGCGCTCCCAGCGGCCGGACAGCGCGTTGACCTCGGCGCTCCACCACTGCCCGACCTTGAAGGCGGCGGAGTCGGCGACCTCGAAGACGTCCGACAGGTCGGGCACCGGGGCGCTCAGCTTGTGGCTGACCGTGGTGGCGGTGACCTTGCCGCGGAAGAACAGCACCGCCGCGAACGGGTCGTCCTGGCCCGCCTTCTCGATGCCGACGGTGCGCATCGTGTGGCCGCCGAAGTCGAGCACCAGGTCCGAGCGCTGGAACTTGTGGCGCTTGACGAAGTTGAGGTCGGTGTGGGCCTCGATCCTGGAGACGGCCGGGTCGCCGACCATGGCCTCCAGCGCGGCGTCGGCGGGGGTCTTGTCGTCGAAGACGCCGAAGGCGCGGAAGTCGAGGCAGCCGTCGTGCAGCTGGATCCAGCGGCCCTGGGGCGCGGAGCCGAGCACGGTGCCGCCGTTGGCGGGCGTGGTGGCGGCGGCGTCCCAGCGGACGAGCTTGCCGCCGCCGTCGCCCGGCTTGAGATAGCCCGCGACCTGCGCCAGCGTGCCGTCCGCCAGTTTCGCGGCCTCGAAGGCGAGCAGCTCGGCCACGGTGGCGACCGCCTGCACCTCGTCCTTGGGCTTCTTGTCCGGCTCGGCGAGCGCGGGCCTGGCCATCAGGACGGTGCCGACAGCCGCTAAACCGGTGACGCGCAGGATGTCACGACGTTCCATGGGGGTGGTTCCTTACAGTGCGAGGGTGTCGGCGATGAGGACGCGGGGGCCGGCGGGCGGGAAGGCGCGCTCGACGCCCTCCTCGGTGCAGCCGGTGTGCACCAGGACGGTGGCGGCGGTCAGGTCGAGCCGGCCGCCGGTGAACCGGGAGCCGCTGGCGCGCCAGCGGTTGTCGCCGGTGGCCGGCTCGACGCGGGTGTCGGTGGCCGTGCAGGCGGCCAGTTCCCAGGTCAGGACGCCCGGACCGGCGGCCCGGCCGAGCGCGGCGTGCTCCAGCGTGACGCCCTCCAGGCGCAGCCGCTGGTCGCGCACGGCGCTCAGCTCGACGCGCACGCCGTCGAGCCGGCCGCCGCTGATCACGACGTCGGCCGAGCCCACCGAGACCTTGCCCGATCCGCTCAGGACGCAGCCGGTGAAGCGCAGCGGGCCGGAGCCGCGCAGGGTGGCGCCGTCGAGCCCGGTGACGGCGCAGTCCTTGAAGTGCAGCGCGTTGCTCACCGGCGTCTGCACCAGCACCTGGTCCTTCGGCAGGTCGAAGGAGCAGCCCTCGATGACGTTGGGCCGGCCGGAGCGGTTGGACCGCTGGCCGATCGCGACGGTCTTGGCCGAGCAGCCGCGCATGTGCAGGCCGTCGGCGTTCACCTGGAGCGTTCCCGCCGGGTCGAACGTCGAGCGCGGGATCACCCGGACGTCCTCCAGCGTCAGGTCGGTGATCTTCGTGCCGGCGACGAACCACGAGCACAGGTGCTTGCGCACGGTGATGCGCTTGGCGCTGGTGCCCCAGAGCGCGCCGCTGTTGGCGATGTCCATGAGGCCGGAGTTACCGGTGAAGACCAGGTCGTGCTCGTACTGGCCGTGGGTGGTGAAGGGGTTGCCGCCCTCGTCGTCGCCGTCGCCGTGGCAGTTCTCGACCGTGCAGTAGGCGCTGGCGGTGAAGTCGTTGAGATGGCGGACGTTGGAGGTGGTGCAGTCGGCGACGTGGCCGTACAGGCAGTAGATCTGCTGGGTCAGGTAGCCGGCTCCGCCGTACATGACGGTCGGGGGGTTCTTCAGGCTGCAGCGCTCGGTGCGGAAGTGGGTGCACCAGCGTCGCATGATCACCGGCCAGAAGCTGCCGGTGGCGTGCACGTCCTCGACGTCGCAGTGGACGGCGTACTCGTAGGCGATCGGGTGCGAGCCGGTGTACTCGTCGCCGCCCGGCGCCGCCTCGAAGCGCAGGCCGCGCACGTGCACGCGCTCGACCGGCCGGACCAGCGTCCAGGTCAGCGTACGGCCGGCGGCCAGCTCCCAGCCGTTCTTGTAGTTGACCCGGACGTGCCGGCCGTCGACGACCTGGGTGATCTGGACCAGGCGCTGGAGCTCGCGTTCGTACGTGCCGGCCAGCGCGTCGACCTCCACGGCCCACCACTGGCCGACCTGGAACCGCCGGGAGTCGACCTCGAAGACGTCGGCCAGGTCGGGGAGCGTGGCCGTGAGCGTGCCGGTGACGGTGGTCCCGGTCCGCTCGCCCTGGAAGAACAGGACCGCGCCGAAGGGGTTGTCGTGGGAGTTCTTCTCGATGCCGGCGGTGGTCATGGTGTGGCCGCCGAAGTCGAGCACCAGGTCCGAGCGCCGGAAGGTGTGGCGCTTGACGAAGTTGAGGTCGGTGCGGGCCTCGATCCTGGAGACGGCCGGGTCGCCGACCATGGCCTCCAGCGCGGCGTCGGCGGGCGTCTTGTCGTCGAAGACGCCGAAGGCGCGGAAGTCGAGGCAGCCGTCGTGCAGCTGGATCCAGCGGCCCTGGGGCGCGGAGCCGAGCACGGTGCCGCCGTTGGCGGGCGTGGTGGCGGCGGCGTCCCAGCGGACGAGCTTGCCACCGCCGTCACCGGCGCGGTGATAGCCCGCGACACGCAGCAGCGTGCCGTCGGCGAGTCGGGAGGCGTCGAGCGCGAGAAGGCGCGCGACGTCGGCTACATGGTTCATGGGGGGAGGCCTTCGGGAGCGGGGTGATGGGAAGGCCGGGCGACGTGCGAAGGCGGGCAGGCGGCGGTGCTGCGGCCCAGACGTCCGGCGCCGGGGGCCGCGGCGCTCGGAGTCGGATCTTCGCCCGAAACGATTGGCGAGGACGCTAGACAGTGGATGAGGCATCTGTCAAGCCGTCACGTGGCATGCCCGAGATGCTGGGAGATCATCGCCGCCGTCTCTCTCACCTCCCGGCCGAGCTCCTGGTAGCGCCAGGCGGGCAGGTCGCGCTTGAGCGAGGTGATGCTGATCGCGCCGACGCAGGCGCCGGTGTGGTCGCGCAGCGCGCTGCCGATGCAGAAGATGCCGTCGGCGTCCTCCTCGTCGTCGACCGCGTAGCCGAGCTCCCTGACCGTCTTCAGGTGGGCCAGCAGCACCGGCAGCTCGGTGATCGTGTTGCCGGTGCGGCGCGGCAGGCCGACGTGGCCGACGACCCTGGCGACCTCCTCGTCGTCCATCTCGGCCAGCAGCGCCTTGCCCAGCCCGGTGCAGTGGGGCAGCTCCCTGGTGCCCATCCGCAGGTCGACCTGGATGCGCTCGCCGTTGCTCACCTGGTCGACGACGACGGCCTGGCCGGCCTCGGGCACCGCGAGCCTGGAGTTCATCCCGGTGCGTTCGGTGAGCGCGACCAGCGCGGGGCGGGCCACGTCGCGCAGCGAGAGCTGCTCCTGGGCCCTGGCGCCCAGCCTGGACAGCGCCATGCCCAGCCGGTAGCGGCGGTTCATGCCCTCGCCGTCGTCGGCGACCAGGCTGTAGCCGCGCAGCGTGTAGAGGGTGGCGAAGGCGGCGCTCTTGCTCAGCCCGCAGGCCGCGGCGACCTCGGTCACGCTCATGCCGCCACCCGGCCCCACGCGGGACAGGACCTCCAGCACCTCGGCGGCGCGGGCGACGCTGCGGACCCAATATCGCGATTCCTCAGCAGCAGTGTTCGTCACAGCCGAACAGCTTAGCGGAATTCATCGTTGACCCCCACCCAATCTCGTGTTTCAATCTCCCTCGTCTGTTCGGTATTGCCAAACACTGTTCGGAATTTGTGGCGGACGACCAGCGCTTCCCAGGCCGGGCCGGGCCGGGAGGCGCGTCGGAGGAGAGAGATTTGAAGCACCTAGCCGAGCGCGCACGCCAGGTCATCCCCGGCGGCGTGAACAGCGGGCAGCGCAGCATCCCCGGGCTCACCGACCTGGTGATCACCCATGCCGCCGGCGCCCGCTTCCGCGACTCGCAAGGACGGGAGTTCGTCGACTACCACGCCGCCTTCGGCCCGCCGCTGCTCGGCCACAACGACCCCGACGTCGGCGCGGCCGTCGCCGAGGCCGGCCGTACGGTGGACCTGTGCGGCGTGGGCGTCACGGCCGGCGAGGTCGAGCTCGCCGAGACGCTGGTTGAGCTCGTGCCGAGCGTGGAGAAGGTGCTCCTGACCAGCACCGGCAGCGAGGCCACCTTCCACGCCCTGCGCGTGGCCAGGGCCGCGACCGGCCGCCGGCTCGTGGTCAAGTTCCAGGGCTGCTACCACGGCTGGCACGACGCGGTCAGCCTCAACGTGATCTCCGCGCCGGAGAAGGTCGGCACCCACGACCCCATCTCGACCGGCATCCTGCCCGAGGTGCTGCAGGCCACGCTGGTCCTGCCGTTCAACGACCCCGAGGCGGTACGCCGGGCGTTCGCCGAGCACGGCGACGACATCGCCGCCGTCATCCTGGAGCCGGTGCCGCACAACGTCGGCTGCCTGCTGCCCGAGCAGGAGTTCCTGGAGACGCTGCGCGCCGAGTGCACCAGGGCGGGCAGCGTGCTGATCTTCGACGAGGTCATCACCGGCTTCCGCCACCACCTGGGCGGCTGGCAGGCGATCTGCGGGATCACCCCCGACCTGACCACCATGGGCAAGGCGATCGCGAACGGCTACCCGGTGGGCGCGCTCGGAGGCCGCGCCGATCTCATGGAGCTGTTCAGCTCGCGACCGGGCGGCCCCGCCTTCTTCGCCGGCACCTACAACGGCCACCCCGCCGTCGTGGCGGCCGCCCTGGCCACGCTGCGCAAGCTGCGCGAGGAGCCGGTGCACGAGCACGTCTTCCGCCTCGGCGAGCGGATCAGGACCGGCCTGGCCGAGGTCTTCGCCTCGCTGGACATCCCGGCGCTGGTCAGCGGGTACGGCTCGGTCTTCGTCGGATATTTCATGACCGGACCCGCCCGCACCTACGACGACCTGCTGCGCAATGATGCCAACATGTTCATCGGGTACCGCCGCCGGCTGCTGGAGCACGGCGTCTTCGAGCTGCCACTGAACCTCAAGCGCAGCCACGTCTCCTACGCCCACACCGACGCCGACGCCGACCACCTGCTGGAGGCGGCCGCCACCGCGGCCCGGCTCGCCCGCGGCGACGTGCTCGACCTGACCGACGCCAGCACCATGGGCGGGGCCGATGCTGACCGTTGACACCAGCCGCCCGGCCGGGCCCGCCGGCCGGATCAGCCGCGTCGAGACCCTCTCGCTGGGCACCGCCTGGCGCGACTTCTCCTACGTGCGCATCCACACCGACGAAGGGCTGAGCGGCATCGGCGAGATCACCCACCCCTACCGGGGCCGGGAGACCTGCTCGCTGACCGAGGCCATGGCACAACGCCACCTGATCGGCGCCGATCCCTTCGACGTCGAGGAGATCTGGCTGCGGATGTACCAGGGCGACTTCCTGCGCGGCGGCGACGTCGGCGGCATCGTCGTCTCCGGCGTCGACCAGGCGCTGCACGACATCATGGGCAAGGCGCTCGGCGTGCCCGTCTACCGGCTGACCGGCGGCGCCTGCCGTGACCGGGTGCGGGTCTACGCCAACGGCTGGTACACCGGCGAGCGCGACCCGCAGGTGTTCGCCGCCAAGGCCAAGGAGGTCGCCGCCCGCGGCTACACCGGGCTGAAGTTCGACCCGTTCGGCGCCGGGCTGGGCGAGTTGTCCCGGGCCGAGCTGCGGCTCTCGGTCGACATCGTCGCGGCGGTCCGCGAGGCCGTGCCCGACCTCGACCTGTTCGTCGAGGGGCACGCCCGGTTCGCGATGCCGACCGCCGTCCGGCTCGTGCGCGAGCTGGAGCCGTTCGACCTCGGCTGGTTCGAGGAGCCGCTGCCGTGGACGCACATCGAGCGCTACGCCGAGCTGCGCGCCCGCGCCGCCATGCCCATCTCCGGCGGCGAGCACTTCCACAACCGCTACGAGTACGCCCGGCTGTTCGCCACCGGCGCCGTCGACATCATCCAGCCCGACCTGTCGATGGCCGGCGGGTTCACCGAGATCAGGAAGCTGGCCGCGCAGGCCGACGTGCACGCCATGCTCGTCGCCCCGCACAACTCCAACTCCCCGCTGTGCACCACGGCCTCCGTGCACGCCGTGCTCGGCATGCCGAACCTACTCGTCCTGGAGACGTTCGACGGCATGCTGGAGCCGTACGTCTTCGACGCGCTGAAGGGCGTGCTGCCGGTGGTCGACGGGCACGTCGGCCTGCCGGAGCGGCCCGGCCTCGGCGTCGAGCTGGCCGACGAGGTCTTCGCCGAGCACCCGCCGTCCCACCGGTTCTGGAACATGTTCAAGGAGGGCTGGGAGAAGCGTGATCGTTGACGTCCACTCCCATCTGTTCAGCTGCCCGGACGACGTCGGCGACCCGTTCGCGGCCGAGTCCGCCCGCGCGCACGGCGGTCACGTCGACCTGACCGTGCGCTGGGCGGACTACGCCGCCACCTCGCCCGCCGGCACCCGTACCGTCGTGGTGGGCGGCAAGGCCAGGCGGTCGGGCCTGTGGGTGGACGACGCCGCCGTGGCCGCCTACGCCGGCGAGCACCCCGACCGGCTCATCGGCTACCTGTCGCTCGACCCCACCCAGCCCGGCTGGCGCGACGAGCTGGAACACGGCCACCGCGACCTGGGGCTGCGCGGCATCAAGCTCATGCCGATGTACGCCGGTTTCGACCCGGCCGCCCCGGAGCTGGACGACCTGTACGCCTACGCCGCCCGCCACGGCCTGCCGCTGCTCGTGCACACCGGGACCACGTTCGTCTCGGCCGCGCCCCTGCGCTACGCGCTGCCGGTGCACCTGGACGAGGTCGCCATCAGGCATCCCGAGCTGCGCATGGTCCTGGCCCACCTCGGCCACCCGTACGAGGGCGAGTGCATCGCGGTGATCCGCAAGCACCGCCACGTCTACGCCGACGTCTCCGCCCTGCACTACCGCCCCTTCCAGCTCTGGCACAGCCTGCGCCTGGCCCAGGACTACGGGGTGTGGGGCAAGCTGCTGTTCGGCAGCGACTACCCCTTCACCACGGTGGACGCCTCGGTGGCGGGGCTGCGGGCGGTCGGCGCGGTCCCCGGCATCCCCGGCCTGCCGCCTCTCGACCGGGAGGAGATCGAGAAGCTGATCCACCGCCCGTCGCTCGACCTGCTGGGGCTGTCATGACCGAACTGGCCGTGGTCACCGGGGCCGCCAGGGGCCTCGGCCAGGCCATCGCCGCGCGCCTGACGGCCGACGGCTACCGGGTGATCACCGTCGACCGGCCGGGCGCGGGCTGCGCCTACGGCTTCGACCTGGCCGACACCGAGGGCCTGGCCGGGCTGGCCGACGCGGTCCGCCGCGACCACGGGCCGATCCACGTCCTGGTCAACAACGCCGGGGTGGCCCGGCTCGAACACTTCAACGAGATCACCGTGGCCGGCTGGCAGGCCGTCATGCGGGTCAACTGCGACGCGCCGTTCTTCCTGGCGCAGCGGGTGGCCGAGCACATGATCGCCGACGGCGTGCGGGGGCGGATCGTCAACGTCTCCTCCAAGAACGGGCTCATGGCCGAAGCCGGGCTGGCCCACTACAACGCCTCCAAGGGCGCCCTGGAGCTGATCACCCGCTCGCTCGCCGCCGAACTGGGCGCCCACGGCATCACCGTCAACGCCGTGGCGCCCGGCATGATCGCCACCCCGATCGACGGCGACTTCCCCTTCGACCGTGCGGCTTTCGAGGCGGCGTGGGAGGAGCGCATCCCGCTGCGCGGCGGGTACGGCAGGCCGGACGACGTGGCCGGCGCGGTGGCGTACCTGGCCTCGGAGTCGGCCCGCTACGTCACCGGCTCCACCCTGGTCGTGGACGGCGGCGTGCTGGCCGACCAGATGCCGAGGACGCGGTTCATGCCGCCGTACCGGAACTCGTTGCGGCCCGGTTCCTGACCCCGCGTCGCCGCCGCGGCGGCGCTGTCCGGCTTGCGCCTGGCCTGGTCCTCGAAGCAGGCCAGGAACTCGGCGCCGAATCCCGGCCTGGGGTGGCGGGCGAGCACCTCACTCGACGGCCCGCTCGGCGCGCTCCGCCGGCCGGCCGGCCGCCGTGCCGAACACCCAGGCGAGCTGCCCGCCCGCCTCCTCGAACGGCAGCCGGTGGCTGTCGAAGGGCTCGGTCAGCCCCATGTCGTGGAGCCGCGCCAAGACGTAGAGCTCGTCGTCGCAGGCGCCGCCACTTGCCTTCTGGATACCATAGGGGGGTATAGTGTCCTCAACGGCAACGAGCCGAGGGAGGGCTGACATGGCTGGACACGGCAGTGGCAAGCAGGACCAAGGGATGCGGTTGCGCCGCATCGAGGGGCAGGTCCGCGGCCTGCAGCGGATGGTCGAGGACGACAAGTACTGCATCGACATCCTCACCCAGGTGTCGGCCGCGACCAGCGCCTTGAAGTCGTTCTCCCTGTCGTTGCTGGAGGACCACCTGGCCCACTGCGTCGCCGAGGCCACCGCGAAGGGCGGCCCGGAGGCCGAGGCCAAGGTCAAGGAAGCCTCCGACGCCATCGCCAGACTTGTTCGTTCCTGACCGGATTGAAGGAGAGACCGATATGAGCACCACCACCTACACCGTCAAGGGCATGACCTGCGGCCACTGCGTCAGTTCGGTCAAGGAGGAGGTCGGCGAGGTCGCCGGGGTGACCGGCGTCGAGGTCGATCTGGCCTCCGGCCTGCTGACCGTCGAGAGTGACAGCCCGATCGACGCGGCGAAGATCGTCGCCGCCGTCGAGGAGGCCGGGTACGAAGTGGCGGACCAGTCGTGAACACCGCAGCCAAGCTCGGCTCCTACGCCCTGGGGCTGGCCGTCGTCTTCGGCGGCGCCCTGGGCGCCGGCAAGGCGGTGGGCCCGGTGGGGGCCGCTCCCGCCGCCGACCACGGCGCCATGACGGCCGCCACGGAGACCGCGCAGAGCGCGGGCCACAACCAGCACACAGCCCAGCAGACGACGACGACGAAGAAGAACGATACCCCCGGGGGGCTCCAAGTGTCCGAGAACGGCTACACCCTCAACCCGCTCACCACGTCGCTCAAGCCCGGCGAGCCCGCCGACTTCCGCTTCTCCGTGACCGGCCCCGACGGCCGCCCGGTCACCGACTACCAGGTCCAGCACGACAAGAAGCTGCACTTCATCGTGGTCTCCCGCGACCTGGGCAGCTTCCAGCACGTACATCCGGAGATGTCGGCCGACGGCATCTGGTCGGTCAAGGTCACCTTCCCCGAGGCGGGCGGCTACCGGGCCTTCGCCGACTTCGCGCCGACCGGCGGTCAGGCCCTGACGCTGGGCGCCGACCTGGCCGTGGCGGGCGACTACCAGCCCAAGCCGCTGCCGGAGACCGGCCGCACCTCCAAGATCGACGGCTACGAGGTCACCCTCGACGGCGACCTGACGCCCGGCCAGGCGAGCAAGCTCACCCTCAAGGTCAGCAAGGACGGCAAGCCGGTCACCGACCTGCAGCCCTACCTCGGCGCCTTCGGCCACCTGGTCGCCCTCCGCGGCCGTGACCTGGCCTACCTGCACGTCCACCCCGACGGCGAGCCGGGCGACGGCAAGACGCAGCCGGGCCCCGAGATCGTCTTCTACGCCGAGGTGCCGAGCGGCGGCGACTACCGCCTGTTCCTGGACTTCCAGCACGAAGGCGAGGTCCGTACCGCCGACTTCACGCTCGCGGCCGGGCCGCGGCCCGCCACCCCCGACGCGTCGGCGACGCCCGCCGGGCACGGCAACCACAGCCACTGAGAAAAGCCACTGGGAAAGGGGAACGGTGATGACCTCTGTCACCGATGACCGGCAGAACGCGGTCGAACTCTCGATCGGCGGCATGACCTGCGCCTCGTGCGCCAACCGCATCGAGCGCAAGCTCAACAAGATGGACGGCGTGACCGCCACGGTCAACTACGCCACCGAGAAGGCGAAGGTCACCTTCCCCGAAGGCGTCGATCCGCAGCAGCTGATCGCCCAGGTGGAGGCGGCCGGCTACACCGCCGCGCTGCCCGCGCCGCCCCGCACCGAGGGCGAGCCGGGCGAGCGGGAGCCGGAGGACGAGCTGCGCCCGCTGCGCAGCCGGTTGATCACTTCGGTGGTGCTGGCGGTGCCGGTGATCGCGATGGCGATGATCCCGCCGTTGCAGTTCACCAACTGGCAGTGGATGTCGCTGGTGCTCACCGCGCCGGTCGTCGTCTACGCCGGCTGGCCCTTCCACAAGGCCGCCTGGACGAACCTGCGCCACGGCGCCGCCACCATGGACACGCTGATCTCGGTCGGCACCATCGCCGCGCTCGGCTGGTCGCTGTGGGCGCTGTTCTTCGGCACGGCGGGCACCCCGGGCATGACCCACCCGTTCGCGTTCACGATCGAGCGCACCGACGGGTCGGGCAACATCTACCTGGAGGCCGCGGCGGGGGTGACGGCGTTCATCCTGGCCGGCCGCTACTTCGAGGCCCGCTCCAAGCGCCGGGCCGGCGCCGCCCTGCGCGCCCTGCTGGAACTGGGCGCCAAGGACGTCGCGGTGCTGCGCGACGGCGTGGAGACCCGCATCCCCAGCGACCGGCTGGCCGTGGGCGACCGGTTCGTGGTGCGGCCCGGCGAGAAGATCGCCACCGACGGCGTGATCGAGGAGGGCACCTCCGCGGTCGACGCCTCGATGCTGACCGGCGAGTCCGTTCCCGTCGAGGTGCGTCCCGGCGACGCCGTCACCGGCGCGACCGTGAACGCGGGCGGCCGGCTGGTCGTCCGCGCCACCCGGGTCGGGGCCGACACCCAGCTCGCCCAGATGGCCAAGCTGGTCGAGGACGCCCAGACGGGCAAGGCGCAGGTGCAGCGGCTGGCCGACCGCGTGTCGGGCATCTTCGTCCCCATCGTGATCGCGCTGGCTCTCGGCACGCTGGGCTTCTGGCTCGGCACCGGCGACGGCGTCGGCGCGGCCTTCACCGCCGCGGTGGCCGTGCTGATCATCGCCTGCCCGTGCGCGCTCGGCCTGGCCACCCCGACGGCGCTGCTGGTCGGCACCGGACGGGGCGCGCAGCTCGGCATCCTGATCAAGGGGCCGGAGGTGCTGGAGTCCACCCGCCGCATCGACACGGTGGTGCTCGACAAGACGGGCACCGTCACCGAGGGCCGGATGACGCTCACCGGGGTGCACCTGGCCGAGGGCGAGGACGAGGCCGAGGTGCTGCGCCTGGCGGGCGCTCTGGAGCACGCCTCCGAGCACCCGATCGCCCAGGCCGTCGCCAAGGGCGCCGCCGCCCGCGTCGGCGACCTGCCCACCCCCGAGGACTTCGCGAACGTCGAGGGCCTCGGCGTGCAGGGCGTCGTCGAGGGGCACGCGGTCCTGGTGGGCCGGCCGAGGCTGCTGGAGGAGTGGTCCCAGCACCTGCCGTCCGACCTGGAACGCGCTCTGCACGCCGCCCAGGCGGGCGGCCGGACCGCCGTGGCGGTCGGCTGGGACGGCAAGGCCCGCGCGGTGCTGGTGGTCGCCGACGTGATCAAGCCCACCAGCAAGGAGGCCATCCAGCAGCTCCGGGCGCTCGGTCTCACCCCGGTCCTGCTGACCGGCGACAACGAGGCCGTGGCCAGGACGGTGGCCGCCGAGGTCGGCATCGACGAGGTGATCGCTGAGGTGCTGCCCGCCGACAAGGTCGACGTCGTCAAGGAGCTCCAGGGCGAGGGCAAGGTCGTGGCGATGGTCGGCGACGGCGTCAACGACGCGGCCGCGCTCGCCCAGGCCGACCTGGGCCTGGCCATGGGCACCGGCACGGACGCCGCCATCGAGGCGTCCGACCTCACCCTGGTCCGCGGTGACCTGCGGGTGGCCGCCGACGCGATCAGGCTCTCCCGCCGGACGCTCGGCACGATCAAGGGCAACCTGTTCTGGGCCTTCGCCTACAACGTGGCCGCCCTGCCGCTGGCCGCGCTCGGCCTGCTCAACCCGATGATCGCGGGGGCCGCGATGGCCTTCTCCAGCGTGTTCGTGGTCAGCAACAGCCTCCGGCTGCGCCGCTTCAAGTGAACGACGGCCTCAAGTGAAGAGGGCTCCGGGCGTGCCGCCCGGAGCCCTCTTCGCGTTCCCGGCCCACCCCTGCTCGGGCGGCGCGTTCCGGCGCCTTCACCCACGGCGTCCCCTGGCTCGGCTGCCGGTTGCCGGTCAGGGGCGGACCGCGCCGAGCAGCCGGGTGCGCCAGTAGTCGTCGAGGTCGACCACCTTGACGACGTCACCGGTCTGGGGCGCGTGGACCATTTTCCCGTTGCCGGCGTACATGCCCATGTGGCCGAGGCCCTTGCTGAACAGCAGGTCGCCGGGCTGCAACGCGTCGAGCGAGACGCGTCTGCTCGCGCCCCAGGCCCATTGCGTCCAGGTGGTGCGGGGCAGCTCGACGCCCGCGGTGCGCCAGGCGGCCTGGGTGAGGCCGGAGCAGTCGTAGGAGTTCGGGCCCTCGGCGCCGTACTGGTAGGGCTTGCCGACCTGGGCGAAGGCGAACTGCAACGCCAGGCGGGCGTTGCCGGAGGCCGAGCCGGTGTACCTGATGCCGGCGCTGTTCGGATCACCCGCGCGGAAGGCGCCCAGCCTGCGCAGGAGCTTCGTCTGCGCCTTGACCAGCTCGTCGACCTTCGCCTTCTCCGCCCGCACCTTGTCGCGCGCCGCGTCGGCCTCGGCCAGGACGGCTCGGGCCTCGTCGCGCCGGGCGCGCAGGTCCTTGGTGGTCGCCTGGAACGCCGCCAGTTTCGCCGCCCTGGCCCGGGAGATCTGCTCAAGGGCGGCCATGCCGCTCAGCACCTCGTCGGGGGTGCCGTCGGCGACGAAGCGGCCCCAGGTCGTGAGCGGGCCCGACTGGTAGTCGCTGACCACCGCCGAGACGAGGTCCTTGCGTAACCCGTCCGCCTGGGCGTTCTTGCGCGCGACCTCGGCGTTGAGCGCGTCGTACTTCTGCTGGGCCTTCTTGTGCGCCTCGGTGGCCTGGTTGTACTGCTCGACCACCTCGTCGGCCCGCTCGTTCAGCTTCACCAGCCTGGCCCTGGCCTTGGCGGGCGACGGATCGGCCGAGGCGACGCCCGGGATGGAGACCGCCGCGACCGCCGCAAGTGTCACGGCCACTGCCGCTCGCCCCAGCCTCGTCGCCACGACCACTACGATGCCTCCTCGTACGCCTCCATGCCTGAGGCGGAATAGTACCGAAGGTCGCCCTGCTTGTTGGCATTTCGTCGGTACTATCCGGCGTAACAGGCCGTCGTTCCGGCTCGTGTGTGGGGATACGCACGCCAGGTCCGGCGCGTTCACCGGAACGCCGAAACGCCCGGCTCCGATGGGAGCCGGGCGTCTCTCGGCGACCTCAGCGGGCCGCGCGGTGCTCGGCGGCGCGACGGGCGTCGGCCAGGGGCTTGGACGGGACGATCAGCGTGGGGCGCGCGGTGGCGTGCATGACGTGGGTGGACGTGCTGCCCGACAGCAGCGCCCGCAGCCCCTGCCGCCCGCGCGAGCCCAGGACGATCAGCGAGGCGTCGACCTCCTCGGCGGCGTCGACGATGGCGGCGGCGACGACCTCCTCCGGGACCGAGGCGACCCGCGGCTCGGCCCGCAGCCCGAGGGAGCGGGCGAGGTCGGCGCCCTCGGCGGCCAGCCGTTCCGAGGCGTCCATGGTCCTGGCGTCGATGTCCCGCAGGTCCTCCAGGGCGGGATGCCCTTCGAGATGGGCGGCCAGGCTCTCCAGGGGCTGACGGGCGTACAGCACCACCGCGGACGCGCCGGGGAACAGCCGGGCGGCCTCCTCGACGGCGTGGCGGGCGTCGGGTGAACCGTCGTAGGCGATGAGGATGGACATGGGGATCTCCTTCGGAGCTGTGAGCGTCGAGGTCAGCCGCGGGTGGCGGCGGTGGTCTCGGCGGCCTCGGCGGGTGCGGCGCCCCGCGAGCGGAGCGTCAGCGCGGCGATCAGGGCGCCGGCGACCGCGATCCCGGCGGCTCCCACGAAGGCCGAGGAGAAGCCGTCGGTCAGCGCGGGCAGGTTCCCGAGCTGGGCGGCGCCGTTGGCGGCGGCGACGGCCGTCATGGCGGCCAGCCCGAGGGCCGAGCCGACCTGGTAGCTGGTGTTGACGATGCCGGAGGCCAGGCCGCCCTCCTCGGGACGGGCGGAGGAGATGGCGGTGCCGAGCGAGGGGATGAAGGCCAGCGACATGCCGAGCGCGGCCACCAGGCTGGCGGGCAGGACGTCGACCGCGAAGCTGCCCTCGGGGCTGATCAGCGACAGCCAGCCCATCCCGACCGCGAGCAGGACCAGGCCCGCCACCGTGACGGCCTTGGGGCCGAACCGGTTGATGGCGCGCGGCGCCAGGACGATCATGCCGAGCATGATGAGGACGGTCATCGGCACCAGGGCCGCGCCGCTGGGGAAGGCGCTGTAGCCGAGGACCTGCTGCAGGTACAGGTTCAGGAAGAACCACATCGGGATCCAGGCCCCGCCGAGCAGGAGCTGGGTCAGGTTGGCGGCGGCGAGGTTCGGCGTACGGAAGATCGACAGCCTCATCAGCGGCTCGCGGCGGCGGGCCTGGATCGCCAGGAAGGCGATGAGCAGCGCGATCGCGGCGGCCAGCACGCCCCAGGTCTGGGCGGAGCCCCAGCCGACCTCGGGTGCCCGGACGATGGCGTAGACGGCCGCGCCCAGCCCGGCGGTGACGGTCAGCGCGCCGAGGATGTCGATGGAGCCGCGCTGGGACTGACCGGCGGGCATCAGCGGACGGGTGGCGAAGAGCGCGACGAGCGCGATCGGGATGTTGATGTAGAAGACCCAGGGCCAGCTCAGGTACTCGGTGATGACGCCGCCGAGGAACACGCCCGCGGTGCCGCCCGCCGGGGCGGCCGCGCCGTACAGGGCGAGGGCCTTGGTGAGCTCCTTGGGGTCGTGGCCGAACAGCATCATCAGCAGGGTCAGCGCGGACGGGGCGATCAGGGCCGCGCCGACGCCCTGGACGGCACGTCCGGTGAGCTCGACCCATACCTCGGGGGCGAGGCCCGCGACGAGCGAGCCGGCGAGCAGGATGAGCCAGCCGGCGCCGAACAGCTTGCGTGCGCCGAACAGGTCCGAGAGCCGGCCGCCGAGCAGCAGGAGCCCGCCGAAGGCGACGACGTAGGCGTTGAAGACCCACGACAGGTTCTCCTGCGAGAAGCCGAGGTCTTCCTGGATGCGGGGGAGGGCCACGCCGATGATCGACGTGTCCATGATGACGATGAACTGGGCCGTGGCGATCAGGGCCAGGGCGGTCCATCGCCGGGGGGATGGTGCGGACATGAGCATTCTCCAGCACTACGCCGTACCCCGGTGGGGGATGCGGGCGGGACTTTGGATTCCTCGAAAATACCGGTAGGGGGTATCTGGCGATGAACATACATACACCGGGGGGGTATCTGTCAAGTCCGCACACCGGAGATCGTCCGGGCGGCGCCGCGTGACGGCGGGCTCGCGTGCCTCGGCGATGCGGGAGGACGACCACGCGGCGACGGCGTTCCCGCAGCTCCGAGGGACGTGGGGCGTCGGGGGCCGCGTCACGAGGCCGGGTGCGCGGGACGTGTCCGGGGTGAGGGGGTGCGGGATGGGCCGCGAGGTATGCGGGGTGGGGGTATGCGGTCCGGGTAGAGGACCGGGGGAGTCCCGGGGGTATGTGGAACGGGTCAGCGGGCCGGGGTGCGGGGGTGGGGTATGCGGGGCGCGCCAGGGGGCCGGGGTGTGCGGGCTTGGCGTGCCCGGGAAGCTGGGCGTGCGGATCGCGCGTCGCGGGAGGCATCGCGTCGGGGGATCGCCGCGCGCTCCTGGCTCGGCGTTGGTCAGGCGCGCGACGGCGCTAGGAAATGCCCGGTCGTGGCGGCGAGCCGGGCGTCGTGTCGGGGTTGCCGTGCTCTCCGGGTTCGGCGTCGGGGGCCGGCCTGTGTGTGGGGGCCTGTGCGGTGGTCGGAGAGGGCCGCTCATGGGGGCGGGGCCGGTGTCTGCGAGCGGGCCCGCCGCTCGTCCGGGATCCGTCGGCGATCATGGACGGCGGGCGGGTCGGCTCGTGTCGCGCCTGGGGTGGCGTCCTGTCAGTGGCCCTGGTGGCCCTGGTGGCCGTGATGGCCCGCGTGGCCCTGATGGCCTCCGTGGTCGTCGTGACCTTGGTGGTCGCCGTGGCCCTGGTGGTACTGGTGGATCACGGCGTGACCCTTGCCGCGGGAGATCAGCCACTTGTTCACCGGCGTCGTCAGCAGGAACGCCACCAGCAGCGACCCGGCCAGCGCCACCCAGAACAGCCAGTTGCCCAGCCCGGCGTCCATGGCGCCCGGCACGGTCACCATCACGGTGTTGTCCAGCACCTCCATCACCGCGATCGAGATGGTGTCGGCGGCCAGCGCCACCTTCAGCGCCGACTTGAAGTCCACCCCGGCACGCAGGACGCCGCGCATGGTCAGCGCGTAGCCGAACACGAAGGCCAGCGCCACCGAAAGGATCACGGTGGTGAGGTTGGACAGGCTGAGCGCGGTGCCGATCACCATGCCGAGCACTTCGCCGATCGCGCACCCGGTCAGGCAGTGCAGGGTCGCCTGGGCGGCCATGGCCCACGTGGCGGCGGGCGGAGCGGCGTGCTGGTGCTCTGACGAGGAGGAGGGAGGGTGATGTCCACTATGGTCCATGCTGATACTCCTTAGAGGGGATGACCGATTTTAGGGGTATGGGGTATGCCGGTAAAGACGGAGGTGAGCCTCCTGTCGGCGGCATGGGGGGCGAAGAGGGAGGTCTGGGGCCGCTCGGCACGGAAGACCACGTTACTATTCTGGATAGTGGACACAAGCGGCCCGCCGCCGCCCGTTCGGGCGGGCAGGAACAGGTGGGAACGCGGCGGCGCGGTGTGGTTGCGCCGGATCGTGCCCGGCCGCTCCACGAAGATCCGGCCCGGCCCCGCGCGGTGGCTGCAGGGAGCCGGCCGCCGCCGTACGGCCAGGGTCTCCGTGCTCGTGGCGGCCGGCATCGTCGCCGTGTTCGCGGTGCTCGGCAACGCAGTGCTCGACGCGCTCGACATCTCCTTGCAGGCGCTGCCGTTGCCAACGCGGCCGGGGCCATCGCGGCGACGATGCTCTACATGGCGAAGGCGGCCACCGCCGCGGCCGTGACGGCGGTCGGCCTGGCGCTGGCCGCGGCGCTGCTCCTGACGCGGCTCACGCTGCGCATCCCCCGCGTGATCGGCCGGCTGCTCCAAGGCAACGGGGTCAACCTGGTCACCCGGGTGATGGGACCGACCGGCCGCGGCCACGGCGGTGCAACTGGTCACGGCGGCCGTGCGGCACTGGACGCGCTGGGGCGTCGCCTGGCCTCGTCCGGCCGCCCTGCTACTAACAGCAGTAGTGGGTCAGAGCGACAGCAGCGAGTGGCAGTGATGGGCCAGGAACGAGCCGACCCCCGGCGCCAGCGCCACCGCCGCGGGCCCGCCGAGCAGCGCGCTGACCGCCAGCAGCCCGGTCAGCCGTTCGCGGCGGCCGAGCGGCTGCTCGGGGCCGAGCAGCCGGCGTACGCGGCTGAGCGCCGTCTCCCCGCCCGCCCCGAGCGTGAACGCGGGCGCGCGCCCGGTGGCCAGGCTCACCAGCGCCGCGGCGATCTGGGCGCGCGGGTGGCGGCGGGCCGCGACGTCGTCGGCGAGCAGCTCGACCAGCCGCGCGATCTCCGTCCTGGCCCGCTCGAACAGCGGCACCCCGGGAAACGCCCGGACCAGGGCCTCGGCCCCGGCCAGCACCAGATGATGACGGCCGCGCAGGTGCGCCCGCTCGTGCGCCAGCACGGCGGCGAGCTGCTCCGGCGTGAGGGCCCGCAGCGCGCTCGTGGTGATGACCGTCTGCGCGCGCCGGCCCGGCACGCAGTACGCCAGCCGCTCGTCGTAGTCGATCACCACCACGCCCAGCTCGGCGTCGCGCCGCCCGAGCAGCCGCAACATGGCGGCGTGCCGGCGACGTTCCATGGAGGCCCGCACCAGCACCGTCCCGCCGCACCAGAGCACCCTGGACAGCGCCGCTCCGGCCGCCAGCATGGCCGCTAACCCCACCCGGGACACGCTGGAGCCGTCGCCCAGCATGTCGGCGCACGCCTCGAACAACCCGGCCAGCCCGTGGCCCACGATCTCGGCCGGCACGGCGAAGGCCAGCGCGGCGAGCACCGCCGAGGCGACCACGGACGCCGCTCCCGCCTGCCACAGCGCGATCGCCAGCCGCGGCGCCCGGTCGGACCACTTGGCGGCCCGCTGCCCCAGCACGGGCAGCCAGACGGCCGCCACCACCGTGTAACAGGCCAGGACGACGGCGGCGATCATGCGGGACGGCCCCCGTGCGGGTAGACCTGAAGGGCCGCCTCCAGCGCCGTGGCCTCCTCGGGGGTGAGCCGTTCGAGGAAGTGCACGAGGGTGGCGGCCTGGTTGCCGCTGCCCGCGAGCGCGCGGCGCATCAGGTCGGCGGTGTAGGCCTCCTTGGAGGCGACCGGTTCGTAGACGTAGGCGCGGCCGACGGCCTCGCGCCGGAGCAGGCCCTTGGTGTGCAGCTTGTCCATCACGGTCATCACCGTGGTGTAGGCGATGGTCCGCCGCTGCTTGAGGTCTTCGAAGACGTCGCGGACCGAGGCGGGACGCCGCCTTGCCCACATCCAGTCCATGATCGTGGATTCGAGCTCGCCAAGGCCACGCATCATGCCGGTCATGCTACCCGCGGTCGTAGTCAGATCGCCTCGCCCGCGGCGATGGACCGCTTGAGCCTGATCAGGTCCTTCGGCGCGTTGACGGCGACCGCGCCGACCAGCACGCCGTCGCGGGCGAAGGCCACGGCGAAGCGGTCCTCGTCCGGGTCGCCGGCGACGACGCGTTCCTCGTCGGCCAGGTGGGGCAGCCCGGCCGTCTGGATGCGGGCGCCGTGCACGTGGGTGGCGAAGTTGGGCACGTCCGCGAACGGCTGCGCCGCGTCGGGCCCGGCCAGCAGGTTGCGGGCGGCCACCGCGCCCTGCTCGTTGGCGTTGGACCAGTGCTCGACGCGGATCAGGGCGTCGCCGTACAGGCGGTGCGGCCAGCGGGCCACGTCGCCCGCCGCGACGACGTTCACCGAGCCGGTGGCGTACAGCGTCGGCTCGCACAGCACGCCGTCGTCCACGGCCAGGCCGCTGCCGTCCAGCCATTCGGTGTTGGGCGTCACGCCCATGCCGCCCACGACCAGGTCGGCGGACAGTACGCGGCCGTCGCCGAGCCGCACCTGGCCGCCGGTCACCTCGGTGACGCGGACACCGGTGACGAGTTCGACGCCGTTGCGCTCGTGGTGCCCGGCCAGCCAGCGCGCCGCCTGCGCGCCGAGGCCCGCGTGCATGGGATGCGGGCCGGAGTCGACCAGGGTGACCTTGCGGCCGAGCTGCCTGGCCGTGGTCGCCACCTCGCCGCCGATGAACCCGCCGCCGATGACCAGCACGTGCTCGTGGCCGGAGTCCAGCTCGGCGCGCAGGGCCAGGGCGTCCTCAAGGGTGCGCAGGGTGTGCACGCCGTCGAGCCGCCTGGGACGGGCGCCGCTCGCGACGACCAGGCCGTCGTAGCCGAGCTCGGCGCCGTCGTCGAGGACGACCGTGCGGCTGCCGGCGTCCAGGCGTACCGCCTGCCTGCCGCGCAGCCAGTCGTCGCCGAGCTCTTCGGCGCCGGGGAGCGTGACGTCCTCGTCGCCGCGCAGGACGCTCTTGGACAGCGGCGGCCGGTTGTACGGCACGTGCGCCTCGGCGCCGACCAGCGTGAGCTCGCCGTCGAAGCCCTCCCGGCGCAGGGTCTGGACGGCCCGCAGCCCCGCCAGCGAGGCGCCGACCACGACGATCTTGTCAAGAGTTCTCATGCGAGGCAACGATACCGGGAGGGGGTATGGCGAAGGCAATGTGACGCGCGTCTCATATACCCCTCCGCCGTATGGCTTGTCTTTCCGCAAGATCGGGCGTACGTTCTCTTCCTGCATACCCCGCCGGGGTATTACGAGAGGAGCGAGGCGATGAGCACGAAGACCTACACGGTGTCCGGAATGACCTGCGGCGGCTGCGCGGGCACCGTCAAGACCGAGATCGGCAAGGTCGCCGGGGTCTCCTCGGTCGACGTCGAGCTGGCCACGGGGCAGGTGACCGTCACCTCGACCGACGCCCTCGACGACGCCAAGATCAGGGACGTCGTCGAAGAGGCGGGCTACGAGCTGGTGGCCGGCTGAGCCGTCGAGACCACCGAAGCGGCGCCGGGCCGACCCCGGCGCCGCTTCGGCCTGCCCGCCGCTGATCCCCGCGCCGGTTCGGCTGGTCGGCGCTGATCCCGCCGCCGGTTCGGCTTGGTCGGCGGGATCGGCGCCGGATCGGCGCGGGGCCGGTGCAGGGCCGGTGCAGGGCTGGTTCAGGGCTCTCGGGTCAGCGCCTGGTGCAGGCCCCTGCAGGCGCGGGTGAGCGAGGTCGAGCCGCGTCTGCCCGCGTGGGCGGCCACCTCCGGGATCTCGCCGCGCGCGCCGGCCCACATGGCGACGTCCGTGGCCAGCACGACGGCGTCGGTGTGCGCACGCCGGGCCCGCTCGCCCCCGTGCGGGAGGAAGACGGCCAGGAAGTGGCGCAGGATCGTCCACACCTCGGCGTGCGCGCCCTGCCGGGCGGCCAGCTCCAGTGACGGCAGGGCGAGGTCGGGCCGCACGCCGCCGCGGCGGCTCAGCATGCCCAGCGCACGGCCCGTCCCGGCGGCGGGCAGCGCGCCCTTGGCCGCCAGTTGGAGCAGCGGGGGCACCGCGTCGTCGCCCTCCGCGGCGAGCAGGAAGGCCAGGACCAGGGCCGTGGCCGGGCCGGACTCGCCGTCGGCCACGGCCAGGCCGCGCAGGTCGTCGATGCCGGGCGGGACCGAGTAGTCGAGCAGGCAGAGCGCCAGATGGGCCGCCGCGAGCTCCCGGTGGTGCGGCGTCATGCGCGGCCAGAAGTCACGTGACCCGCGCCAGAAGCCTCTCCGGGAGGGCGCGGCCAGCAGGGCGTCGACGGCGGCGAGGCCGGTGGGCTCGGCGGGAGGCCAGCTCACGGCGGCGATCCCACGCCGGTCGGGGACCTGCTCGTGGGGCGCCGAGCCGAGGTCGGGGGTCCAGGTCACCTCGACCCGCGGCGGCGGCGGCGCGCCGCGCCCGAGCCGGCGGGCCACCGCGGCGGCGGCCTCCGAGCCGCTGCCCCGCGCCCGTTCGGCCAGGTCGGGGGCCGGATCGGGGGGCAGCCGCAGCAGGGCCTGCGCCAGGTCGAACGGCAGCGGTTCGCGGCCGGAGCGCGCGCACCCGGCCAGGCGGGTGAGCAGGGTCCCGGGGTCGAGGTGGCCGTCGGCGCGGGTGGGCGTGGCCAGCAGGACCGGGGGCAGGGCGCCGGCCTTCGCGGCGCGCAGCAGCTCGTCGAGGCGGGACAGCAGGAAGGCGTGGGGGCCGGCGCATTCCTCCGGGCGGGGGAGGCGGTTCCACTCGGCGGGCGCCGGTCGGGCGCCGGGGTCGTAGAGATCGGTCTCGACGTCGTCCGTCCGCAGCAGCCGCTCCTGCACGTCGTCGGGCAGGTCGTGCAGCGGGAGCATCGTGCGCAGGCCGGGGAGCAGCCGGAAGGCCGTGGCCGCGAGGCTCACCACGCCGTCGTACAGGGCCTGCCCGACGTCGCCGGGCGTGCTCCGGTACGGCGGCCACTCCCGCGGCGGACGCGAGCCGGGCGGCCCCGGATCCTCGCCCGGGTTGACCAGCTCCCTGGCCAGCGCGGTGCACCAGTCGCGCGGCGACTCCCACACCGGCATGTCGTAGAGCACCGGCCGCAGCTCCTCGCCGAACCGCCTGGCCAGCGTCTCGCGCAGGGAACCGGGGTCCGCGTGGGCCTCCCGCACCACCGCCGCCAGCCACGCCTCGACGGCCATCCAGCCTGCCTCCGCCGGCGGACCGGCCTCCGGGCCGCAGACCGGGAACGGGCCTGGCACGGCGGCCTCGGGCAGCCGGCCGGGGGTGAAACCGCCGGTCCGGCCCCCGCCGAAGCGCTCGTGGAGCCGCCGGGCCGAGGCCGGGGGCAGCAGCTCGGCCCCCTCCAGGAGCGCTGTGGGGTCGGTGACGTGCCCGGCGTACTTGAGGGTGAGGGCCACCGCGCGGTCGCGCACCTCGTGGGAGGCGTGCCCGTACGCGTTGGTCAGCGCCCTGACGTGGTCGTTCACCCGTTCCGGGCGGGCGCCGAGGTCACGGTCGAGCCAGGTCAGGCCCTTCACCGCGAGCCCGGCCTCCGGGCGGAAGGTCATCGACTCGACGGCCTCGGCGACGTCCGCCGGGTCGAGCCGGGCCCCGCGCGCCTGCCGCCAGGCCAGCTCGGCGACCGGGCCCGGCGCGGTGGCCAGCAGCCGCAGGTAGTCGCGCAGCCGCCCGGCCGACTCCGCCGGCGTGGGCGCCACCAGCGTGTGCAGCCGGACGAAGAAGCGCAGGTCACGCGGGTCGCCGCCGAGCAGGAAACGGCGCACGCAGCCCGCGATGACCTGCTCGCGCGGCAGCGCGCGGCCCGTCAGGGCCAGCCAGTGGGACGGCTCGGGGGTGAGCTGCTCCTCGGCCAGCGCCCGGCCCGCGCCGGCCGCCTCGAAGATCCGCGGCAGCAGGTGGGGCGTCAGCGGGTCGTCGGTCACGGTCGCCGCCGACAACCAGGCCGCCACCAGCGGCTCGTGGTCGGGCGGGGGAACCGGGCCGTCGCGCAGCAGCGCCAGCGCCAGCGGCACGACCCGGTCGTCAGGACGTCGGACGCGGCGCGCGAGCCGGACCGCCAGCTCGGCCCGCCAGGCCACCGGGCGGCCGGAGACCGCCCTGACCAGCCGGTGCGGGCCCGGCGCGCCGGACGTCCCCGGGTCGAGGTCGCGCTTCATCAGCCAGGTGGCCGCGCCGGCCGGGCCGGGAACCGTCGCCGCGCCCACCATCATCAGCGCCTCGGCGGGACCGGTGAGCTGGTCGAAGGCGTTCCAGCGGGCGGCCAGCAGCCGCGGGCGCAGCTCGGCGAGCAGGCCCGGCAGCTCGGCGGCGACGGCGGCCCGCTCGGCGCCGGTGAGGTCCGGCAGCCGTACGGCCAGCCGCTCGGTGTCACAGGCGAGCACGAGGCGCCTGATCTCGGCGCGGACGTCGTCGGCGGTCATGACGTGGCTCCGGTGAGCTGGGCGTGCAGGCGCCGGCAGGCGTGGGCGAAGCGGGTCGTCCGGCGGCTGCCCGCGAACTCGGCGACGGCCGGGATCTCCCCGCGCGCGCCGGTCCAGAGCGCCACGTCGGTGGCGAAGGCGACGAGCCGGGAGTGGCTCACGGTGACCCGCCGCCCCTCGCCGGGCGCCATCACGGGCAGCAGGGCCCGCATGACGCGCCACACCTCGTGGTGGCCGCCGGACTCGGCCAGCCGGGTCAGGGCCGCGATGGCGCGGGTGGTCTCCTGCCAGGTGCGGCGCAGCACCAGCGCGAGCTGACGGCCCATCTCCTCGGCGGGCAGCTCGCCCCTGGCGGCCAGGCGCAGGACCAGCGGGATCATGCCGGGCACCCCGTCGGCCAGGAGGAAGGCGAGGATCAGCGCCGTGGACTCGCCCATCGGCCCCTGGGCGAGCTCCAGGCGGATGATCTCCGCCGGAGCGCGCCAGGCGCCCCAGTGGCGCTGCAGCAGGTAGGGCAGGAAGTGGACGGCCACGACCTCGCGGTGGGAGGGCAGCACGGCGGGCCACGCCCCCAGAGTGTGACCGGACTCGCTGCCCGCCCGGCCGGACGGCTCGCGCAGCACCACCTCGTCGATCAGCCGATGGCCGGTCGGGGCCGTCACCCGCAGCTCGGGCCGCAGCCTGACCTCGGTGAAGTGCTCCGGGTCGCCGTCGCCGAACTCGACCATGGACGCGGCGACCATGTGCCGCCAGCCGTGGCCGCACTCGGGGTCGGCCATGCCGTCACCGGCGAGCCAGCGGGCGGCCGACCGCGCCGCCTCCGACTCGACCTCGGCGGCCCGCTCGGCCGCCGCCGGATGGCGGCCCCGCGGCAACCGCAGCAGCGCCTGCGCCAGGTCGGCGGGGAGCGGTTCCACCCCGGCGGCGGCGCACGTCTCCAGCCGGCCGACCAGCACGTCGGGGTCGAGATGGCCGCTCGTCCAGGTCGGCGTGGCCAGCAGCACCGGCGGGAGGGCGTCCTCGCGCAGGGCCGCGGCGAGCTCGGCGTAGCGGTGCAGCAGGAAGTCGTGGAGCGGGGCGACCCGACCGAGGCGGGGCAGGCGGTTGCGCCGCCGCCACTCGTCCTGCTCGGACAGCGCCTGCGGCAGGTACGAACGCCGCCGCGGCGGGACGAACACGACGGTCACCTGCGCGAGCGGCTCGTCCGGGCCCGGCGGCGGCACCGGTTCCCCCAGCCGCATCGCCGCGATCCGGGCGGGGTCCACGCCGAGCGCGGCCATCTCGTCGTAGGCGCGGTCGAGGAGGTGGTACGGCATGGCCTCCACGGAGTCGTCGTACCGGGCGCCGGGTCTCTTCCGCACCGGGCGGGGATCATCGGGTTCGTTCAGCCGGATCCGGCCGCCGGCGAAGGGGATCTCCTGGCCGCCCTCGCGGGCCACCGCCGTGGCGGGGCCTTCGTCGCTGGTCCAGGTGATGGAGAAGGCGCGCAGCGGGGCGTCGTCGTCGAGGAAGCGGCCGGGCCGGTGGCCGCCGCCCACCGTGATCCGCAGGGTCGACGGCTCCCGGCCGGGCTCCTGCCCGCGGGGGACGGCGCGCACTCCCACGGAGTGACCGGCGCGCTCCCAGAACCGCTCCGGCTGGATCGGCGGGAGCTCCGGCACGCTGCCGGGCGTGACGAGCTCGGCGGCCAGCGCCGCCCGCCATTCGCCGGGATCGAGGCACACGTCCTTGAGCCGCCACCGGCCGTGGGCCTGCTCGGCGTGGGCCTGCTCGACGTGGGGGGCGAGCCTGCGGCGCAGCCCCGCCCGGTCGTCGGCGACGCCGGTGACGAAGGCCGCCAGCCAGCGCTCCTCGTCGATCCAGGGCTCGTGCCCGCCGGGGAAGATCGACGGCTCGGGGAAGGGCAGCGCCTGCGCGGGCTCGGGCAGCGGCGGGAACTCCTTGGGTGCCGGCAGCTCCTCGACCGGGGTCTCCCCGCCGAACCGCCGGGCCAGCTTCGCGCCCAGGTCGGCGGGCAGGTCGCGGACGGCGTCGAGGATCGCCTCGGCGTGGTCGGTGAGCAGGGCGGCGTGTCTGAGGGTCAGCTCGACCGCGCGGTTGCGCACGTCGAAGGACGTGTGCCCGTACGCCGTGGTCAGCGCGGTGACGAAGTCGGGGGCGGTCTCCGGCCTGGCCCGGATCGCCTGGTCGAGCCAGCGCAGGCCGGTGGCGGCGAGCTTGGCCTCGGCCCGGAAGGTGAGCGCGTCGACCGCCTCGACCAGGTCGGCGTGGTCGAGCGGCAGCGCGGCGCGCACCTGCGCGGCGGCCGACTCGGCGACCGTGCCCGGCGCGGACGGCAACAACCGCAGGTAGTCGCGCAGGCGGGCAGCCGACTCCGCGGGCGTGGGGTCGAGCAGCGTGTGCAGCCGGACGAAGAACCGCAGATCCTGCTGCTCACCGCCGCGCAGGAACCGGCGCACGCAACCGTCGAGGGCCTGCTCCCTGGGGATCTTGCGGGCGACGGCGGCCAGCCAGCGGGTGGGCCGGGGCTGCAGCGACTCCTCCCGCAGGACGCGGCCGGCCCCGTCGGCGTCGAAGACCCGGGGCAGCAGCACGGGGGCCAGCGGGTCGTCCGGCACGGTCGGCAGGGACAGCCAGGCGGCCACCAGCGGGTCGTGGTCGGGCGGCACCGCGCCGGACTGGCGCAGCAGCTCCAGGGCCAGCGGCGCGACGCGGTCGGCGGGACGGCGCACCCGCCGGGCCAGCCGGACCGCGACGTCCCGGCGCCATTCCGGCGGACGGGCGGCCGCCACCCGGCACACCTGGTCGACCCTGATGGCCGGCGCCCAGCGGCGGTTGACGTCGCGGCCGGTCATCCACGTCACCGCGGCGGCCGGGCCGGTGATGAGCCCGACGCCGGCCACCAGCAGCGCCCTGGCCATGCCGGTGAACAGCTTCTCGACCTCCCAGGAGACCATCTCCCCGAAGTCGTCGGGGTACTTGGCGCGCACCTGCTCGGTGCGGACCCGGCGCAGCTCCTTGACCAGGCCGGGCAGCTGCCCGGCCAGCTCGGCGCGCTCCCGCTCGGTCAGCGTGACCAGCCGGTCGGCCAGGCGGCCGGACTCGTTGCGGACGACGAGGTCGCGGATCTCCGTCCAGGTGGTCATCGGGAGACCTCCACGGCGGCGCGGGCGACGATCCGGGCGGCCAGCACGTGCTTGCACGGGCCGCGGGAGCCGCGGTGGTCCCACCACCACTCGCAGGTGCAGGAGCCGTCGGCCAGCGAGACCTGACGCGTGCCGCCCGCGGTGCGGACGGTGGCCGACTCGCCGTCGAGCCGCACGGCGCCCGCCTCGACGAGCCGGCGCGCCTTGGCCAGCCGCGGGTTGAGCACGGTCACGTTGTCCTTGTCGTAGGGCAGCTCGCGGTGGAAGTGGGCGGCCTCGGCCAGGTCGTAGCCGACCCGGCCGGCGACGCCGAGCTGCGTCAGCGCGGCCCGCACCCGGTCGGCGGGGATGCCGGCGCGGTCGGCCAGCAGGCCGATCTCGACCTCGGGCTCGAAGTTGAGCAGCATGCCGACCAGGTCGGCGTCGTTCTCGGCCTCGTCGGTGGCCAGGTCGTCGAGCACCGCGCCCTCGCCGGAGAAGCCGCGCCAGCGCTCGGGCGAGAGGGTGAGCGTGTAGCGCATGCCCGGCAGCTCCAGCTCCCAGGCGCTGGAGGCGGCGTCGGACGGGCCGTACACCCGCAGGGCCTTGGCGAAGCGGAGCAGCGGCAGCAGGGTGGCGAGCCGGTTGGGGCCGGCGAGCTGGACGGATCCGGCGACCGGATGGCCGGCGACCTTCAGGTCGCGCCCCGCCTGCGCCACCCACACCGTGCCCTTCCTGGGCAGCCCGCGCAGGAAGCGCACCGCCGCCATGCCGGCCAGCTCGCCGCGCTGGTCCATGCCCGAGGCGATGACCTGCACCTCGGCGAACCCGCGCAGCCAGCGCTCGGGCAGCGGCACCTTCTTCTCCACCACCGCGCCGTCCGTGGTGGTCACGACCAGCTCGTCGAGGCCCACGCCCAGGTGCAGCGGGTCGCGCGCGCCGATGCGCGCCAGCGCCTCCCGCAGCGGGGCGTTCACGTCGACGTTGGTGGTGCCCCGGTCGAAGACCTCGCCGTCGAGCGCGCCCTGCAGCAGGTCGAGCCGGGCGTACACGCCGCCGCAGGCGGAGAACGACTCGAAGCGCAGGCGGTCGCCGTTGCACGTCACCACCGGGTCGCGCACCCAGCCGGGCCGCTCCTGCGGCTGGTGGTAGCGGGCCAGCGCCACGTCGGCGACGCCGAGCAGGGCCGCCGCGGCGGGGGCGGCCTGGGTCACCACGCCGCTGAAGAAGCGGGGGGCCACGGCGGGGCCGGACAGGGCACGGCCGCCGGAGGTCGCCAGCCCGAGGCGACCGTCGATGAGCGAGGAGGGCGCGGCGTACGTGTACGCCTGCGTCGCTGAAGTCATGGCCGGGACGATAGATCGCGCCACCGACAAGATCTCCGCCACGCGTTCCGCCGATTTTGAGGCCAGATCATGTTTGATTCCGGATGGTCTACTCATTTCGGACAAGCCGGTTTATGCTCTGGGCATCCTGAAGTGGATCACCCCCCCTGGGAGGCGCCCATGAAGAAGATGACCATCCGCCGCAAGAGCACGCAGCGCCTGATGTCCGGGGCCCGCCGGCTCTGGATCGAGTGGTGCTGGTAGGTGCCGAGACGGCGGGCGCCCTCGGGTGCCCGCCCCTGCGGTTCCCGGTGCGGCCGTGAACCGCTACGACTGCCACCGCGGCCACGGGCCCTACGCCGGGGTCGCCGGATTCCTCGCCACGATCGCCGCCGACCGTCCCCGCCTGGCCGCCCGTCATCGGGTCGAGCTGTACGCGATCGCCCCCTGGCTCGACCGCACGGCGCGGCCGGCCGCCGAGGAGGAGCCGATCAGGTTCCACCCCGCCCGCCGCACCGCCTGCCTGGCGTACGGCGCCGCCGAGTTCGCCGCCGCCTGGGCCGGCGCCCTCCGCCGCCCGGTCACCGTCACCTTCGACCACGTCGCGAACGCCGACGAGACCACCGCCGAACTGCTGGACGCCCTGGTCCCGCGGACCGCCGCCACCCCGCTGCGCCTGGACCTGCGGGCCGACGGCCCCGCCGAGCCGCCGCCGCTCCCCACGGCCCCGGACGCCGTCCGCGCCGCCCTCGGCGACGGCCTGGCCCGCGGCTTCTACCACCATGCGGCTCGCGTCGCCGCCCACGGACGCGCCCTCGTCACCCCGGACGGCGACCTGCGGCAATGGTGGGCCTGCACCACCGGCCTGGCCACCGCCCTGGCGGCGCTGGAGCGCGCCGAGGAGGCGCTCGATCTCTACGACGAGGCCCGCGCCGCCACCGGCGACCCGAAGATCAACATGTCCGCCGCGTACGCCACCGCCATGTTGTACGCCCGCCACCTCCCGGCCGCCCGCCAGGACCCCGAGCAGGCCCGGCACTGGCTGGAACAGGCGCTCGACCTGGCGCGGAGCCTGGACGACCCGCGTCACCAGGTGATCTCCACCGTCTTCTACGAGCAGGGCCTGGCGTTGCTGGACGCCAAGTCGGGCGCGCCCGACCAGGCGCTGCGGCTCGTCGACGACGGGCTGGCCAGGCTGACCGCCGTGCTCGCGCCGGGCGAGCACCCGCAGCACCTGGCCCGCCTGCGGCACAACCGCGCCCAGGTGCACCTGGCACTCGGCGACCCGGAGCGGGCCCTGGCCGACCTGGACAGCGTGATCGCCCACGACCCGGACAACAGCGAGTACTACGTGGACCGGGCCGCCCTGCACCGGGCGGCCGGTCGCGTCCAAGCCGCGATCAAGGACTACGGCACCGCCATCAGCCTGGGGCCGCACCTGCCCGAGGCCTACTACAACCGTGCCGTGCTGCACCTGGAACGCGGCCGCGACGACCGGGCCCGCGAGGACCTGGAGCACGCGCTCGCCATCGACCCCGGCCACCTGGACGCCCGGATCGCCCTGGTCAACGCCCACCTGGAGCGCGGCGCGCTCGACGCCGCCGAACGGGACGCGCTGGCCGGCCTCGAACTGGCCCCCAAGGACCCCGCGCTGCTGTGCACGCTCGGCCTGATCCGCTCCGAGCGTGGCGAACCGGCCGAGGACCTGTTCACCCAGGCTCTGGAGGGCGACGAGACGCTGGTCGAGGCGTGGACCAATCGCGCCGCCGTCCGCTTCGAACGCGGTGAGGTGACCGCCGCCGTGGCCGACCTGGACCGGGCGGTGGCCCTGTCGCCCGCGCCCGAGCCGCGCTACAACCGGGGCACCGCGCTGGCCCGGCTCGGCCGCTGGGAGGAGGCGGCCCGCGACTTCACCGACGCGCTCGCCCAGCCGGGCCTGGACCGGGCGCTCCGCCGCGACCTGCGCGCCGAGCTGGACCGCTGCCGGCGCGCCCGCTCCGGCTGACCCGCGGCGGGGTCAGCCCGCCGATCGATCCGCGGCCGGGCTCGCCCCCGGCCGGTCCCGCCTGTCGATCCGCGGCCGGGGTCATCCCCGGCCGGTCGCGTCGCAGGTGGTGTCCTCGGCGGGACGGACGCCGTCCACCAGGTACCGGTTGACGGCGGCGTCCACGCAGGCGTCGCCCGCGGCGAGGTAGGCGCCGTGGCGGAAGGCGCCGCGCAGAGTGATCATGCGCGAGCCGGTCAGCGCCCGGTGCATGGACCGCTGGCCGGGGAAGGGGGTGACGGGGTCGCCCTCGGCCCCGACGACCAGCAGCGGGACGTCGTTGCCGAGTTCGGTGGGCGCCTCCACCGGCGCGGCCGGCCAGAAGGAGCAGGGACCGAGGTTGCGGGTCATCGGCCCGAACAGCGGCTCGTCCGCGCGGTGGGCCTGGATGTCGCGGTAGTAGGACTCCAGGTCGCGGGAGGCGGCCCGGTCCGCGCAGAGGATCGGGGTGCCCGCCCGGTCCTCGGCCGACCCCCACCCGGTGAACAGGCCGTCGAGCGTCTCCTTCAACGACGCCGGGACGGTGACCGCGTCGCCGCGGGCGGCGCCGGCCAGCGTCCGCACCTCCGCGGCGAAGCTCGCGTACGCCTTGGCGCTGTCGTCGTAGAGGCGGATGAACAGCAGGTAGGGGACGTGCTGGGCGTCGATCCGGTACCCGCCGACGCGCAGCGGACGACGGGTCGCGGCCCGGTTCACCCGCTCCACGGTGGCCAGGACGTCGGCCTCGGTGGCGCCCAGCCCGTACTCGGAGTCGCGGGCGGCGGCCCAGGCGGCCCAGTGCCTCAGCGCGGCGTCGATCGCCGGGCCGTTCGCGGACAGCAGGTCGGGGCCGTAGACGTCCGGGCCCACCGCGCTGTCCAGCACGAACCGGTCGGCACGGCCGCCGAACAGCTGCGTGTAGACGGCGCCCAGGTAGGTGCCGTAGGAGTAGCCGAGGTAGGACAGCCTGGGCTCGCCGAGCGCGGCGCGGATGACGTCCATGTCGCGGGCGGTGTTGCGGGTGGTGGCGTGCGGCAGCAGGTCACGGTTGCCCTGGACGCATCCGGCGGCCAGCTCCTTCATGAGCGTGGCGCTCTCGTCGAACGTGCGGCGGGTCGGGCCGGCCGACCGGGTGGGGGTGTCGGTCGTCCACCGGCAGCGGATCGGCGTGCTGCGGCCGACGAAGCGCGGATCCATCCCGATCAGGTCGTAACGGGCCGCGACGGCGGGCATGAGCCTGCCGAGCAGCGGCTGTCGCAGTCCGCTCCCGCCCGGACCGCCGGGATTGATCAGCAGCACGCCCCGGCGCGCGCCGGGATCGGCCGCCTTGATCCGTGAGATCGCCACCGACACGGTCCGCCCCCGGGGCCTGCGGTAGTCCAGCGGGACGGTCACCTCGGCGCACTGGGCGCCCGCCGCGTCCAGGGCCGCGCCGACGTCGTCGGCCGGACCGGTCGCGCAGCGGTGCCAGGCGAGCGTCTGGCGGTGGAACGTCGCCAGGGCGTCGGTCCCGTGGTCTCGCCTGACGTCCGCGGACGCCTGGCCGGTGACCGCCATCCCCGCCACCAGCGTCGCGCTCGCGGCGACGGCTGTGACGATTCTTCGTGCACGCACAGAAAGCCCCCATTTCTGATGATGTCGGCACCGACGCTAGGGGGCCGTGCGGTTGACCTTGATCGGCCGAACGGCCGACCGGGATCGGCCGTACGGCCATTCCGGCGCCCTGACCCGGACGGCCATCACCTGGCGCGCGGGCACGAGCAGGGGCCGTTCAGTGGCCGTCGCAGCAGGCGGTGCGGGCCTCGTCGAGGTGGGCGGGGGCGTTCCACCAGTGGCCCGCCGTGCTCGGATGGACGGGGACGCGGGCCTTGACCCGCCCGGCGGGCGCGGACGCCGCGGACGCCGCCTGATCGGTGGCGGTGGCGGACGGATAGGGCGCGAGAAGCTGCTCGACGGTGTGGTGCCTGCCGCCGACGACGACGGCGGTGACGTTGGCCGCGTCCTCGATGCGGGACAGCGGGTCGCCGTCGACGATGGCCAGGTCGGCGTACATGCCCGGGGCGATCCGGCCCAGCGGGAGGCCCAGGTAGGCCCCGGACGTGCTGGTCGCGGCGGTGAGCGTCTCGCGTGGGGTCAGGCCGTACCGGACCATGGCCCGCAGGTTCATGTGCAGGCTGAGCCCGAGGTGGTCGATCGGCGCGTCGGTGCCGGCGGTGACCACGCCGCCGCCGCGGATCATGGCCGTGAGCTGGGCGACCTGGTTGGCGAGGTTCGTCCGGACCACCTGGACCGCCGCCGGGTCGGCGGTCTGCGCCGCGGTGACCGTCGCCCGGAGCGCGGCCATCCGCCAGTTCGGGTAGAGCCGGCGCACCCGTTCGTCGGTGACCAGCGAGGTGTCCTCCCGGTACAGGGTCGAGGAGTTGAACAGGGTGGGGGTCCTGGCCATCTTCGAGGCGTTGAACATGGAGATGACGTCGGAGTAGGCCGAGCCGACGTTCGTGACGGTGCGCGAGTAGCCGAACCGGTTGGTGGCGCCGACGTGCTCGGTCTGGTCGCCGCCCATGGCGATCGCCGGGTAGTGGTAGTGCGAGCTGACCGGCTTGCCCTGGCGGTGGGCCCAGTCGATGACCTCCCGGTGCCAGACGACCGGCAGCCGCACGTAACACTTCAGCAGGTCGTAGTCGAGGGCGGCGGCCCGCCGCAGTTCGAGCCGCAGCTGCTCGTGCGAGTACGTCGGGCGCATGAAGTTGTAGTAGATGCGCGCCCCGTCGACGGCCTCGCCGGTGCCCAGGTAGCGCGGCGCGAGCCGGGCGCCCGACTGCACCGACTCCCGTTCCTCGACCATGTGGTACGCGGGCGAGCCCGGCGAGCGGGTGGTGGTGACGCCGAGCGCCAGCCACAGCGGACCCTGCCGCGACCCGTAGGCGTAGCCCTGCATCTCGCGGTGGTGGTGGATGTCGATCAGGCCGGGCATGACGAACCTGTCGCGGGCGTCGATCAGGTCGCCGGGCCGTCCGTCGCGGTGCGGCTCGATCGCGGCGATGCGCTGGCCCCGTACGACGATGTCGACGTCACGGACGACCCGGCCGGAGACGCCGTCCCACATGCGGCCCGCGTGAATGACGACCTGGTCGGGGCCGGGGTCGTTGCGCCAGGTCAGCGGCACCGGGACCGGCCGGGCGGGTCTGCCGTCGAGGCTCGCCTTCTTGAGACGTCCCTCGTTCAGGTAGAGCAGGGTGGCCGAGTCGCCGGCCCAGACGGGGGCGTCGGAGACCTCGCGGGTGACCTGACGGGCCGCGCCGGTGGGCCGGCCGGTCCGGTCGACGGGCAGCACCCACAGGAGCGACTCCATGGCGAAGGCGAGCATCGTGCCGTCGGGCGACCAGACGGGGCCGTCGTCGCCCCGGGTCTGCAGGGACCGGTGGGGCGCGGGATCGACGTACGCGCCGGCGCCCGTGGCCCGGTCCACGAGCAGGATCTTGGACAGGCCCTCCCGGTAGCGCCGCGAGTACGGCACCACCGCGGCCATCGCCAGCGTCCTGCCGTCGGGGGACCAGGTCGGGCGGCCCGGCTCGAAGGTCGCGTCGTAGATCTTCTGGCGGTCGCCGGTGGACACCTCCACGACCCACAGGGCGCCGTCCTGGTCCAGGTAGGCGATCTCGCTGCCGTCGGGTGACCAGCGGACCGACAGGGCGGCGGAGTCGGTCAACCGGGTCACCTGCCGGTCGGCGCCGGTGTCCAGCTCGCGGACCCAGACGTTGAGCGTGCCGGTGCGGTCGGTGACGAATGCCAGCCGCCGCCCGTCGGGGGAGAAATCCGGGTCGGCTTTCCACCAGCGGTCCCGGAAAAGCGGTTCGGGGGTGCCGCCGGCGCGCATGAGATAGATGTCGTTGAGCGCGCGGAAGGCGATGGCGGAGCCGTCCGGCGAAACGGCCGGGCTGCCGATTCCGACGACCGGGAACGAGCCCGGCCGGTCGAATACCCGGACCTTTTTCCGGTACTTCGGAGTGGTCGTCGTCAGCGCGGCGGTGAAGCCGACCGTGCCGGCGGTGGTGGAGCCGAGGCGGCGGACCTTGATGGTGCCGGCGGAGGTGTAGTAATAGCGTCCGTCCGGGGCGAACCGGGCGCGGAACGGGAACACCTCCTCGCCGGTGACGAGCGCGCCCGCGGTGCCGGCCAGGTCGTTGGCGCCCGCGTGGAAGTGGTGGTAGGCGAGGTCGGCGCCGTTCGGCAGCCAGGACGGCTGGTGGACGACCTGCCCGGCGGGCACCGTGACCGCGGTGGCGCGCGTGCCGGTGGCGACCTCGACGACGTCGATCCTGGTGTCGGCGACGACGAAGGCGATCTTGCGTCCGTCGGGCGACCAGGCCGGCTCGTACTCCTCGGCGGAGCCGTCGGTCAGGACGCGGCTCGCGCCGGTGGCGACGTCGAGCAGATGGATGCCGTAGCTGCCGCCCGCGTCGGAGGAGTAGGCGATCGTGCGGCCGTCGGGGCTGTAGCGGGGCTCGCGGTGGTCGTACGGGCCGGTGGTCAGCTTCCTGATCGCGGATCCGTCGGGCCGGATCGTCCACAGGTCGAAGACGCCGTCGCGGTACGACTGGAACACGATCGTCCCGCCGTCGGGGGACCAGTCGGGCTGGGCGATGTCGTACAGGTCGCTGGTGAGCCTGCGCGCGGCGCCGCCGGAGGCCGAGCAGACCCACAGGACGCCGAGCAGGTCGAGGGCGAGCAAGCGGCCGTCGGGCGAGGGCGCGACGGCGAAGTCGGTGCCGGAGGTGACGGCCGTCGGGCCGGCGTCCCGCGCCGCGCGGGCCCGCGCCGGTGCGGCCGGGGCCAGCGCGGCGGCGAGCGCGGCGCCGCCACCCGCCAGGACGGCCCGCCGGGACGGCCCCGACATCGATCCGGACGGGGAGGCGGAGACGTCGGAGGGAACCGGTGCGTGAGACATCGCGGATTTCCATTCCACTGTTCAGATGGTCGGCGAAAGGCTGAACGTGACGACGCGAATTCATGGTCCCAGACGAATTGCCTAATCGCCTCGGAGTTCATCTGATCGGCCACCATTGCGTGGCTGGAATATGCCTTCAGGAAAGTAGATATGTCGGTCAAAAGAATAAGTCAAGAGGGACGGGCGGGACGGGATCGCCGGCAGAAGTGGGGCCAGCCCCACCCACCCGTACGGCCAACCCCATGTTCCGGCCCGGCGGGTGCTTCCTAGGCTCGCTGCCACAACGACACGGAGGAGACAGATCATGACGAACACCGGCGACCTCACGACCGCGACGACGGCCCTCGGCGACGCCCGCGCGCAGGAGGCCCTCGCCACGGTGAAGAAGTGCGTCACGCTCTTCGGGGCCGTCGGTGTCATCGTCCTCGGCGTGGTCGCGGTGATGGCGTTCACCGGCGGCGAGGCGTCCGGTTTCATGTGGGTCCGGGAGGTCGTGCTGGTCGCGATGGCTCCGCTGATGCACCGGATGACCGTCCGCGCCGCGGCGGGGTCGTACCAGGCGTTCGACCGGGTGCGCACCCTGTCCACCGTCATGCCGATCGCGATCATCGGCGTGGACCTGATCCCCGGCCTCTGCCCGGCCTGGTACGCCGTGCTCCAGGGCCTGTCGGCGCTGGCCCTGGCCGGCGTCGCCGTCGTCACCCGCGGCGCCGCGCTGCGCGCCGCCTTCCCCGGCGGGAAGTGAGACCCGGCCCGTGCGTCAGGCGGGCGGCTGGAGCATGGGCACCAGGAAGCGCCTGGCCACCTCGGCGAGTTGCCTGTCGTCGTCGAGGTCGATGACGGCGCTGGGGATCGCCAGGAAGGAGGTGGAGATGCGCACCATCATCTCCGCCACGAGGTCGGCGTCGAGGCCGTCGGACACGTTGCCCGCGCGCTGCTCCCGGCGGAGCTGGCCGGCGACGAACTGCCGCACCGTGGCGAGGGTCTGGCCGCCGTCGGTCATCATGGACGGCACGAGCAGGTCGGGCTCGGTGGCGATGAGCCCGCCGATCAGCGGGTTGCCGCGGATGGCCCGCAACGAGCTGACGAAGCCGAGGACCACCCGGTCGGCCGGCGTGCGCGCCTGCTCGATGTCGATGAGGAACCGGTCGAAGTAGCGGCGGAACTCCCGGCGCACCACGTGCTCGACCAGTGTGTCCTTGGTGTCGAAGCGCCGGTAGACGGTGATCCGCGACACCTTGGCCAGGCGCGCGACGTCCTCCATGGTGGAGCGCCTGATGCCCATCCGGCAGAACTGCTCGTAGGCCGCGTCGAGGATGCGCGTCCGCAGCTCGTCGGGGTCGCCGACGCCTTCGACGGCGTCGACGAAGGCGCGCTCCAGCAACGACTCCGAGCCCGACGGCGCCATGAAGCCGGACAGCACGGATTCCACGATCACCTCCTGGATCGATTCTGCCTCAGGGGCGGGTCTTGTGATGTCCATCACAACGTGCTCTCATGATGATACACAGACTCATGGTTTGTTTCTCAGTATCACCCACTTCTCGGCCCCGGACGAGAAGGAGGAAGCGGCGTGGGAGAACTCAGCAGGCGTGATTCCGGCGACGGCGACGGCACGCGCTCCCTGTTCGGTGGATCTCCGGCGAGCCGATCGAGACTGCCCTGAGCGGGACCCCCCATCTCGAAGGAGTGCAGAGCATGGCAGAGCTGAGCAGGCGCGAGATACTGATCTCGGGCACCGCCCTGGGAGCCCTCGGCGCGCTGGGGATCACCTCCCCGGCCCAGGCCAAGGCCCTCGCCGACGGCTGGGAGTGGCCGGCCGCCGGCTCGGTCGCGGGCTCCGGCACCGGCGCCGACCCTCGCTGGGTGTGGGACGACGTCGCCGATCCGCTCCTCGCCTCGCTGTTCGACCGCGGGCTCATCCCCGAGGTCAACCGGCTGCTCTACGACTGGAACCGCAACGACCAGCCGCTGCCCGCCGGGCTGCCGGCCGACCTGCGGGCCTTCATCGAGCAGGCGCGTCAGCTCCCGTCCTGGGCCGACCAGGCCAAGCTGGACGCCGCGTCGCGGTTCCACGCGCTCAAGGGCAACTACATCGTCGTGCTCACCATCGTCGGGGCCGGCATGCTGGCCACCGCCATCCCCAAGGAGGCCCGCGCGGTCTACTACTCCGCGGGCGGCGCCGACCTGAAGGACCGGGTCGCCAAGACGAACGTCCTGGCGTACGCGGTCAGGCCCCAGAACGCCTGGGGGCCCGGCGGGACGGCCGTGGTCGAGGCCGTCAAGACCCGGCTGGTGCACGCGGCCGTGCGGCACCTGCTCAAGTCGTCCCCCCACTGGCCGGGGCCCATCCCGATCAGCCAGGAGGACATGCTCGTCACGTGGCACACCCTGGCGACCTACTCCATGCGCGGGATGCGCGAGTGGAAGGTGCGCATCTCCGCCGCCGAGTCCGCGGCGTACCTGCACTCGTTGCAGCTGCTGGCGCACATGCTCGGCATCAGGGACGAGTTCATCCCCGCCACCTGGGACACCTCCTACGCCCAGTCGGACATCGTCCTGCCCAGGAACATGGGGCCGACGCCGGAGGGCGTGGAGCTGAACGACATCCTGCGCGACATGCTCGCGGAGCTGACCAGCCCGGGGAGCATCGACAAGCCGCTCGTCAACGCGTTCTCCAGGTACCTCACCGGCAACCAGGCGGCCGACTGGAACGGCATCCCGCGCGAGCCGCTGTGGGACCCGGTCGTCAAGACCGCCTGGCCGCTGCTGGTGGCGTTCAGGGAAGGGGTGATCGGGCTGCCGCTGGTGCCCGCCGCGGCCTGGCTGCTCGACGAGATGATCAAGAAGTGGACCACGTTCTACCTGACCAAGGGCGCGCAGACCAAGATCGTGATTCCGACCGGCAACCGCCCCGGCTGACCCCGGCGGCTCCGCCCCGGAAACGCGTACAGGACGCGGCCGACCCCCGCGGGGCAGACGCCACCTGCCCCACGGGCCTTCGATAATCGGGTCGACACGCGGGTGCGCGGTGCACTGTGATGGACCGGCCGCCCGCCGCACGGAGCGGGCCCGTCGCTGGAGTCGTCCTTGGCAGTCCCGGGAACCGCGCCCACCCGTCCCACGATCGACGCCGCCCTGGTCAGGAGGCTGGTCGACACGCAGTTCCCGCAGTGGGCCGCGTTGCCGCTGCGGCTGCTCGACCCGGCGGGCTCGGACCACGTGATCTACCGGCTGGGCGACGAGTTGTCCGTCCGGCTGCCCCGCCACGCCGACGCCGTCGGGCAGGCCGACAAGGAACACGAGTGGCTGCCCAGGCTCGCGCCGCGGCTGCCGCTGGCCGTCCCGGTGCCGGTGGAAGTGGGGGAGCCCGGCTTCGGCTACCCGTGGCGGTGGGCGGTGTCCCGCTGGCTGGCGGGCGAGGTGGCCACCGTCGAGGCGCTGGCCGGCTCGTCCGTGGCCGCCGAGGCGCTGGCGGAGTTCCTGGTGGCCCTGCAGCGGTTCGCGCCCGAGTCCGTCCCGTCCCTGAAGGCCCGTCCCGACCTCGCGCAGCAGCCGCTGGCGGGCCGGGACCGCGCGACGCGGGCCGCCATCGCGGCGCTCGGCGGCGTGTTCGACCGCGCCGCCATGACCGGGCTGTGGGACGCGGCCATGAGCGCCCCCGGCTGGGACCGCGCGCCGGTCTGGTTCCACGGCGACTTCCACACCGGCAACGTGCTGACCGTCGGCGGCCGCGTCAGCGCGGTCATCGACTTCGGCGGGCTCGGCCTCGGCGACCCGGCCGCCGACCTGATGATCGCCTTCACGCTGATGTCGGCCGGCAGCCGGGCCGTCTTCCGCGCCGCGCTCGGCGTGGACGAGGCCACCTGGACCCGGGGCCGCGGCTGGGCCCTGGCCACCGGCCTGAACGCGTACACCGCCTACGCCGCCGTCAGCCCGAGGGTCGCCGCGCAGACCACCCGGCAGATCACCGAGGCCCTCGCCGGCTAGCCAGGTTCGCCGGAAATCCGGAACCGGGATGTAAGAAAACCGTCCTTCGGACCACATGTTCTACGAACGACTCATCCGCGACCGAAGGACACGGTTTGCCCGACCCACACGAGCGCTTCACCGTGCTCTACGACACCTACCGGCCGCGGGTGTACGCCTACGCGGCCGGCCGCGCCGGGCATCAGCTCGCGGAGGAAGTGGTCAGCGAGACCTTCCTGGTGGCCTGGCGGCGGCTGGACGACATCCCGGCCCACGCCGAGCTGCCGTGGCTCTTCCGGGTCGCCCGCAACGTCCTGCGCGACGACTTTCGGCAGACCGTACGGCGTCAGGCCCTGGAGGCCGAACTGCGGACCTGGGTCGAGGAGGCCGCCCTCGACGCGGGCGAACAGGCCACCGAGCGGGTCGCCGTCCTGCGGGGTCCCCGCAGCCCGTCACCGTTGCAGGAAGGAGGCTCGCGTGAGCCGTTCGGCGGGATCGGCGGGAAGGGTGTGTCAGCGGTGGGGGTGGAAGGTGTGGCGGAGGTCTGTGACCCATTCGTCGGGGATCTCCCATGGGATGAAGTGTCCGCCGCGAGCGTGGCAGGTGATGCCGGCGTGGTTGTACCAGGCGGCCCGGTCGCCGTCGAGGAAGTTGCGGATCCGCTGTTCGCCGGTCGTCACGCCGGGCGGGTTCTCGAAGTCGACGAACGTGATGCCCGTGGGCGCCTCGACGACCGGCCACCGGTCGTGCGACGGCGTCCAGGGGTAGCGGTTGTTGTTGGCGTAGGTGCGGATCGAGCTGTCGATCGTGTTGCCCGCCCAGAAGATCGTGGCGTGGGTGAGCAGGTCGTCCTTGGTGAAGACGGTCTCGACGTCGCCGTGGTTGTCGGACCACTTCGTCCAGCGTTCGAGGATCCAGGCCAGCATGCCGGCGGGGGAGTCGGCCAGGCCGTGGCCGAGCGTGGACGGCGCGAGCATGTGCGCCGCCAGGTGCACCGCGAACCGCCGGTCCAGCTCGACGAACCGGGCGTGCACGTCGGCGGGCAGGCCGTCCGGGATGGGCATGCCGCCGCTCAGGTCCCAGGCGCGGTCGCCGTTGAAGAAGGTGAGCTTCTGCGCCGAGCCGATGTGGATCGCGTACAGCTCGTCGGCGTACTTGTGGCCGAGCTGCCCGGTGACCAGCGCCCCGACGTCGCATCCGGCGGCGGCGTACCGGTCATGGCCGAGGACGCCGGTCATCAGCTCGTGCCACACGTCGGCGATCTTCCAGAAGTTCATGTCCGGCCGGCCGTCCAGCGGGGCCGAGAACCCGAAACCCGGCAATGAGGGCACGATGACGTCGAACGCCTCCGCCGGGTCGCCGCCGTGGGCGCCGGGGTCGGCGAGCGGGTCGATGACCTTCGACCAGTGCCAGAACGTCCAGGGCCAGCCGTGGCTGAGGATGAGCGGCACGGGGGCGGGGCCGACGCCGGGCTTGCGCATGAAGTGCACCGGCACGCCGCCGACGTCCACCCGGTAGTGCTCGTAGGCGTTGATCGCCCGCTCCGCCGCCCGCCAGTCGAAGCCGTCGGCCCAGTAGGCGACCAGCTCGCGCAGGTACTCGCCGCGCACGCCGTAGAAGCCGTCGTCGTTCCCGGCGGACGGCGCCCATCGGGTCATGGTGAGCCTGCGGCGCAGGTCGTCGAGCACTTCGTCCGGTACGTGCAGCGGCTCGGGGCGCAACGGGAAGGAAGTCGAGCGAGTCAAGGGAACCGTCCTCCTAGTCTTCGACACGCGCGGCGATCTCGGTCAGGCGGCCGAGGACGCCCGCGTACCGGGCCAGCTCCGCGCGCTCGTCCTCGCTCAGGTGCGCCACCAGCCGGGCGACCCGCGCCACCCGGTCGGCGCGCCGGGAGCGGACGATGTCCCTGCCCTCCTCGGTGAGGGTCAGCAGGACGGCGCGGCCGTCGCGCGGGTCGGGGCGGCGCGAGACCAGCCCGTCCCGTTCGAGCTTGGCGACCAGGCTGGTGAGCGCGGGCTGCTTGAGCTGTTCCGTCGCCGTCAGGTCGGTGAGCCGCATCGGACCCTTGCCCGCCAGCGTGTGCAGCACGGACAGGGTCGAGAAGCTGAGCCGCCGCACCGAGGGCAGCCGGATGAAGTACGCGTTGAAGTCCTCGATCGCGCCGACCAGCGCGTCGAGGTCGAGGGCGGGGCAGGGGTCCGCCTGAGAGGATGCCACGCGCCCATTTATATCGAAGTTCGATGCAAATGACTATATTCAGTGAGCTACACCATTAATGAGGGAGGAGGCGCCGCGACCGCCAGGTCGATCTCCGGGTCGAAGAGCACCTTGGCCAGATGCTCGACGCCGTGGCACACGGCCCCGATGGCCACGCACTCGTCGCCGAGCACGGAGGCCCGCAGCTCGGGCGTGCGCAGGCACATCGTCTCCAGCTCGACCCTCAGCGGCTCCATCAGCACGTCGGCCGAGCGCGAGAACCCCCCGCCGAGCACCACCAGGTCGGGGTCGACGGTGAGGGCCATCGCGGTGGTGGCCAGCGCGAGCACCTTGACGTAGCGCAGGACGGCCCGGCGCGCCTCGACGTCACCCTGCCTGGCGGCCTCGAACACCGCCCCCGCGACCGCCTCCGGCGGCGTGCCGGGCTCGACCGACGGGACGGCCTGCAGCAGCTCGCCCACGTGACCGAGGTTGAACAGCGGATGCACGCCGATCTCCCCGGCGGCGCCGCCGCTGCCGCGCAGGGGGACCCCGTCGAGCACGACGGCGGCGCCGGCCCGGCGTCCGACGTGCAGGAAGATCAGGTTGCGCGCGTCGCGGGCGATGCCCCTGCGGCACTCGGCCAGCGCGGCGAGCCTGCTGTCGTTCTCCACCAGGACGGGGCAGCGCAGCCGGTCGCCGAGGTGGTCGGCCAGCGGCACGTCCGACCAGTCCTGGATGGCCCGCGACAGCACGACGCGCCCCTGCAGGTCGACGTAGCCCGTGCTGCCCGCGACCGCGAGCCAGACGTCGGCGGCGGCGGTGCCCGAGCCGGTCAGGCAGCCGTCGATGGCCCGGTCGACGGCGGCCAGCCGCTCGGCGCGCGGCTGCTCGGGGGTGACCGGCTCGCGGGTGGTGTGCAGGACGTTGCCGTCGAGGTCGGCCACGACCGCGAGCACCTTGTGCGCCCCTATGTCGAGCCCGAGCACCCGGCCCGCCTCCGCGTGGAACCGGTAGCGGCGCGCGGGCCTGCCCTTCTCGCCGCCGCTCGGATCCAGCTGGACCACCCAGCCCAGCTCCATGAGGTCCTTGACCACCACCTTGATGGTGGCCCTGGCCAGGTCGGCGCGCTCGGCGAGCTGGGTCAGCGTCGCCGGCCCGCCGGCGCGCAGGGCCGAGAGCGCGGCGAGCGCGTTGAGCCGCCGGAGCCGCTGAAGGTCGCCGCCGGTCACGGAGAGCGTCACTGATGACCCTTCTTGACGAATCTTAATGGTGAGCTCCATCATAAATCCTGATCGAGGCGCTCACCCAGAGAAAAAGAGGCCAGATCACGGGCATGGCCGCGGGCGGCTCGCGGCGACCGGAAGCCGAGCGCCATGCTACGACCCGCCGCCCGCCCTGTCACCGACCGACGATCCCGCCCCCCGACTCCCCAGGGACCTGTCTTGCTGCTGCCACGACCCGTCCACGTGACCCCAGACGGCGGGGAACCCTTCGCCCTCACCGCGACCACAGTGATCGCCGCCCCTCCCGGCCTCTCGCGGGTGGAGGGCTGGCTGCGGGCCGCGTTGTCGCCCGCGACCGGCCTGCCGCTGCCCGCCGGAGCGCCGGGGCCGGGGGCGATCGAGTTCGTCCTGACCGCCGGGCTCGGCCCGGAGGGCTACCGCCTGACCGTACGTCCCGACGGGGTGCGCGTCGAGGCGGGCGACGCGGCCGGGGCGTTCTACGGCGCGCAGACCCTGCGCCAGCTCCTGCCGCCCGCGGCCTTCCGCAGGGGCGCGGTCGGCGAGCAGGACTGGCGGCTCGCCCCGGTCACCGTCGCCGACCGGCCGCGCTTCCGGTGGCGCGGCTGCCTGATCGACGTGGCCAGGCACTTCCTGCCGAAGCCCGACCTGCTGAGGTACATCGACCTGCTGGCCGCGCACAAGCTGAACGTGCTGCATCTGCACCTCACCGACGACCAGGGCTGGCGGCTGGAGGTCAAGGGCTATCCGAAGCTCACCGAGGTCGGCGCCTGGCGCAGGGAGAGCCCGCTCGGCGACCGCCGGCACGGCGTGTTCGACGGCCGCCCGCACGGCGGCTACTACACCCAGGACGACCTGCGCGAGATCGTCTCGTACGCGGCCGACCGGTTCGTCACCGTGGTGCCGGAGATCGAGCTGCCCGGCCACTCGCAGGCGGCCATCGCGGCCTATCCGGAGCTGGGCAACCTCGGCGAACGGCTGGAGGTCGCCACCGGCTGGGGCGTCTCGCCCCACGTGCTCAACGTCGAGGACGCCACGCTCGCCTTCTACCGGGACGTGCTCGACCAGGTCATGGACATCTTCCCCGGCGAGTACGTCTGCGTGGGCGGCGACGAGTGCCCCAAGGAGCAGTGGCGGCAGAGCCCGTCGGCCCAGCGCCGGATCGCCGAGCTGGGCCTGCGCGACGAGGAGGAGCTGCAGAGCTGGTTCATCGGCCGGTTCGCCGACCACCTGGCGGCGCGCGGGCGGCGCCTGCTCGGCTGGGACGAGATCATCGAGGGCGGCCTGCCGCCGGGGGCCACGGTGGCGTCCTGGCGCGGGACGTACGGCGCGGTCGCGGCGGCGCGGGCCGGGCACGACGTGGTCACCTGCCCCTTCACCGAGCTCTACCTGGACTTCCGGCAGTCCGACCGGCCCGACGAGCCGGTCCCGATCGGCAACGTGATCTCGCTGCGCGACGTCCACGGCTTCGAGCCGGTGCCGCCGGAGCTGACCGAGGCCGAGGCCGCCCGGGTCCTCGGCGCGCAGGCCAACCTCTGGACCGAGCACATCGACTCGCCCCGCGGGCTCGACTACATGGCCTTCCCGCGGCTGTCGGCCTTCGCCGAGGTCGTGTGGAGCCCCGCCGGCGGCGGCTTCGACGACTTCCTGGCGCGGCTGCGCCACCACGAGGGCCGGCTCGCCGCGCTGGGCGTGGAGTACCGCAAGGAGACCGGCCCCGAGCCGTGGCAGACCCGGCCGGACGTCCGCGGCCGGCCCCGGGAGCGGGCGGAGACCGAGGCCGAGGTGGCGGCCTGGACCCGCGGCCTGCGGCGCGACCTCGGCGAAGGGAAGCGAGCATGATCAAGCGTCTGTCCGTCGTCCTCGTCGGCCTGTCCTGCCTGCTCGGCCTGGTCACCCCGGCCCAGGCGGCGGCTCCGGCGCTGTCGGCGTACTTCAGCAGGCCGAGCGTGGACGGCACGCTCGCCGACCCGCTGCCCGCGAAGGTGCTGGAGCTGATCGGGCTGGCCGCCCCGGACTCCACGCTGCGCGTGGCGACCTTCGTGCTGGAGATCAAGGCCGTCAAGGACGCCCTGGTGGCGGCGCACGACCGGCGGGTGGACGTACGGGTGGTGGCCGAGGGATCGGGGCACAACCCGCTCCTGGACGAGCTGGCCGCGGCCGGCGTGCCCGTCACGCTCTGCGACAGGGGCTGCAACGGGCCGGACACCGACATCAGCCACCACAAGTTCCTCGTGTTCGGCCGGCTCACGGACGGCAGGACCGACGTGGTCGTGCAGAGCTCGCAGAACCTCGCTCCCGACACCGGCCTGCACCAGAACATGCTGATCAGCTCGGGCGACGCCGCGCTGGCCGACGGCTACCGGCAGGTGTTCGACACGCTGGTCTCCCAGGTGCGCACCTCCTGGCGGGCGCCGTTCAGCTCGGCCGGCGGCAGGGTCACGGTCTGGATGGAGCCCCGCGACACCGCCTACGACCAGAGCGCCTACGGCAGCGCCGACCTGGTCGCGGCCATGATCCGGGACGTGGGCTGCCCCGGCTCGATCCGCGTGGTGCAGTCGCAGTTCGCCACGGACCGGCCGCTGGTCATCGCCGAGCTCAAGGCCAAGAAGCAGCAGGGCTGCGACGTCCAGGTGCTCGTGGCCGAGGGCAACCAGACCGCCGCGACCGCCGCCGAGCTCGCCAAGGGCGGGATCGTGGTGCACACCTTCCGGCCCGGCGGCTGCCACTACCCGGTCGGCGACACCTGCGCGCCGGACAGCGTCCACTCCAAGATCATCCTGGTGGACGGGCCGTCGGCGGCGGCGGGCGGCGCACGGCGCGCCTACGTCTACACCGGCTCCCACAACCTCAACGGCGGCTCCCTGACCGCCTCGGACGACTCCTTCGTCCGGGTCGACGACCCGGCCGTCTACGCGGCGTACGACGCCGACTTCGCCTCGATGAAGGACGAGGTCGTCAAGATCGTCCCCGGGGCCTATCCCGGGGCCGGACTCCAGATGACCGCCAACGGCCCCGACGACCAGCGCGCGCCCAGGGCCGCCGCCATGCGGTCCGGCTACACGGCCGTGGCCTGGGAGGACGACCGCGACCGCGCCTCGGTGGAGGGCGCCGAGGTCTACGCGCGCATCTACCGCGACGGGCAGCCGGTGACCGGCCCCGTCAAGGTCTCGATGGGCGGCGTCGGCTGCGCCACCGGCTGGAACCACGTGCAGCCGTCGGCCGGCGTGGACGACGCGGGCAACGCCTACGTCGCCTGGGCCGAGGACGGCGACTGCCGGGGCGAGCACAACATCGCGGTGCGCAGGCTCTCGCCGTCGGGCACGCTGAGCGCGACGATCTGGGCCAACGACCCGCAGTGGAGCGGCGACCAGACCCGGCCGAGGATCGCGGTCCGCGGCGCAGGCGGGTTCACGGTGGCCTGGGAGGACGGGCCGACCGGGACCGTCCGCGCGGCCGGCTACGCCTCGCTGACCGCCCGTTCCTTCGCGCCGCTCCAGGTGGGCACGGGCGACCGGCCCGACGTGGCCGTCGACGGCGCGGGCACCGCGACCGTGGTCTGGCAGCAGGCGCCCGACGTGTACGGCAGGCGCCTCTCGGCGACCGGCGCGACCGTCGCCCCCGCCACCCGGATCAACACCAACGCCGCCACCCAGCACCTGGCCCCCGCCGTGGCGACGACCCCCGGCGGCGACAGCGTCGTGGCCTGGAGCGACAACGTGGCGGTCACCGGCGGCGACGTGACGACCGTCTGGCGGGTGCGGACGCGCGGCCTGACCCCCAGCCTGGGGCAGAGGTTCGCGGAGATCCCCGTCGCGTTCGGCCGGTACGCGCCGAACACGCCCTCCGACGGCGGCAAGGAGTACCCGCCGCTCTGCGGAAAGGTGGACCAGACCTACCGGTGCGCCGTCCAGGGCTCGCCGTCCGTGGCCGTCGAGGACACCGGGCGGTTCGTGGTCGGCTGGACCGAGTCCGACCTGTGGAACGCCGGCCGCTCGCACGAGGTGTACGCCCGCGGGTTCAACGCCGACGGGACGACGACCGGCCGCTTCCCCTGCGAGCGCATGAACCCGAACACCGCCGGCGACCAGTCGGGCACCGCCGTCGCCGCCGACGGCAGCGGGTTCCTCCTCTTCTACGTCGAGGACTTCGACGCCAACGGATACGGCGACGTCGTGGCCAGGACCGGGTTCACCAACACCGGACTCTGAGCCCGCCGCCCGCCGCGATCGAGACCCTGACCACCATCCCCCGACGCCTTCTAGAGAAAAGGAACTGCCCGTGCGCCTGCGTATGGCACTCGCCGCCGCCCTGGCGATGACACTGGCCGGTTGTGGCTCCGGCTCCGACACCACCGCCACCAAGCCAGGAAAAGTCACGATCAGCTACGCGATCTGGGAGAAGAACGACCAGCCCAGCACCCAGAAGATCATCGACGCCTTCCAGAAGCAGCACCCCGACGTCACCGTCAAGCTTGAGATCACCCCGTGGGACCAGTACTGGACCAAGCTCCAGACCGCGGCCACCGGCGGCGCGGCCCCCGACGTCTTCTGGATGAACAGCCTCAACGTGCGCATGTACGCCAAGGGCGGCGTCATCGCCCCCTTCGAGAACGCCGACGTCAACGCCTTCCCGCAGGCCATCGTGGACGGCTACCGCTACGACGGCAAGCTGTACGGCATGCCGCGCGACGTCGGCGTCCCCGTGCTCTGGTACGACAAGGAGCTGTTCGACAAGGGCGGCGTCGCGTACCCGACCGCCGACTGGACCTGGGACGACCTCAAGGCCGCCGCCAAGAAGCTGACCGACCCGGCCAAGAAGCAGTACGGCCTGCTGGCCCCCCTGTGGGACCAGGGCGGCTTCTACCCCACGATGATCCAGGCCGGCGGCCACGTCATCTCCGCCGACGGCAAGAAGTCGGGCTTCGACGAGCCCGGCTCCATCCAGGGCCTGGAGTTCTGGACCGACATGATCAACAAGGACAAGGTGGCCCCGCCCGCCCAGGCGACCACCGACACCAGCCCCGTGCAGCTGTTCATGACCGGCAAGTACGCCATGTACTACGGCGGCTCGTGGCTGGCCAGCACGTTCAAGGCCAACACCGAGCGCGGCGGCAAGGTCGACGTGGCGCCGCTGCCCAAGGGGCCGGCGCAGGAGGCCGTCATCCTGCTCGGCCTGGCCAACTCCGTCTCGGCCAAGAGCGAGCACCCGGCCGAGGCCGCGCAGTTCGCCACGTTCCTGTCCTCCGACGAGGCCGAGAAGATCCTCAGCGACTCCGGCGGCGCCTCGGTCTCCTCGCGGGCCGGCACCCAGGACGGCTGGTTCGCCGCCTTCCCGGACTACCACCTGAAGGAGGCGTTCGACGCCTCGCTCCCGAACGGCGTGCCGTACCCCGTCTCGCTCAACACCGCCAAGTGGCAGGACGTGCAGAACAAGCTCCTGGCCGAGGCGTGGGCGGGCAAGCGGCCGACCGCGGAGGCGGCCAAGGAGATCGCCGCGCAGATGAACGAGATCCTGGCCAAGGAGTAGCCGATGGTGCTGACCGAGGAACGGGCCGCCGCCGTCAAGGCGTCGGCCCCGCCGGGGCGGCGGTCGCGACGCGACTGGCTGTGGGGTTACGGGCTGATCGCGCCCATGGCCCTCGGGCTGGCCGTGTTCTACCTGTGGCCGATCGCCCAGACGCTCTACCTCAGCTTCACCGAGTCGGGCGTGTTCGGCGGGCAGACATGGGTGGGCCTGGACAACTTCGCCGCACTCCTCGGCGACGAGGAGATGGCCGGCGCGCTGCGCAACACGCTGCTCTACTCCGTGCTCGTGCTGGTCGGGGTGCCGCTGTCGATCGTGATCGCGGCGCTGCTGAACGTGCCGGGGCTGCGCGGGCTCGGCTTCTACCGAACGCTGTACTTCCTGCCGGTGGTCACCATGCCCGCGGCCGTCGGCCTGACCTGGCGCTACCTGTACAACGGCGACTTCGGGCCGATCAACTACCTGCTCGGCCTGGTCGGGATCGACGGGCCGTACTGGGTGTCCGACCCCGAGTTCGCGATCTACGCGGTCGCGGTGGTCGGGATCTGGACCTCGCTCGGGTACAACGCGGTGTTGTTCCTGGCCGGGTTGCAGGGCATCCCCAAGCACTACTACGAGGCCGCCTCGATCGACGGCGCGGGCCGGGTGCGGCAGTTCTTCCGCATCACGCTGCCGCTGCTCACGCCCACCACGTTCTTCGTCGTGGTGATCACGCTGATCAACACGTTGCAGGTCTTCGACCTGGTCTACCTCATGATCGACACCAAGAGCCCGGCGCTGGCGGGGAGCCGCACGATCGTCTACCTCTTCTACGAGCAGGGCTTCGTGCAGAACAGCCGCGGCTACGCCGCCGCGATCGCGGTCGTGCTGCTGGCCCTGATCCTCATGCTGACCGCCGTCCAGTTCCGGCTGCAGAGGCGGTGGGTCCACTATGAGTAGGCGCTGGATCGTGCACGCGGTCCTGCTCACCGGCGGCCTGGTCATGGTCATGCCGTTCGTCTGGCAGCTCGTGGTCTCGCTGCAGACCATGACCGAGTCGATGCGGGTGCCGCCCACGGCGGTCCCCTCCTGGCAGTGGCACAACTTCGCCGACGTGTTCCGGACCGTGCCGCTCGGACGGCAGTTCCTCAACACGGTGGTCGTGACGGCCGCGGTGACGGCCGGGCAGCTGCTGCTGTGCTCGCTGGCGGCCTTCGCCTTCGCGCGGCTGGACTTCCCCGGGCGCGGGCCGGTCTTCATGTTGTTCCTGGCCGTGCTGATGGTGCCGGGGGAGCTGTTCCTGCTGCCCAGGTACGAGATCATGCAGGGCCTCGGCTGGCTCAACACCCTCCAGGCGCTCATCGCCCCCGGCGTCTTCGGCGCCTTCGGCACGTTCCTGCTGCGGCAGTTCTTCAAGACCCTGCCCAGGGAGCTGGACGAGGCGGCGCGGCTGGACGGCGCCAACCCGCTGCAGATCTACTGGTGGATCATGTTGCCGCTGGTCCGGCCCGGCCTGCTGGCGCTCGGGCTGCTGACCGTCATGTGGTCCTGGAGCAGCCTGCTCTGGCCGCTGGTGGTCAACACCGATCCGGAGATGATGACGCTCTCCGCCGGGCTGGCCTCGCTGCGCGGTCAGTACCTGACGAACTACCCCATCCTCTTCGCCGGGTCCGTCGTGGCCTCGCTGCCGGTGATCGTTCTCTTCGTGGTCATGCAACGGCAGCTGATCGCCGGGATCGCGTTCACCGGCTCGAAGGGCTGATCGGCAAGTCTTTTCTCCCGCTATATCCCCTTATTTAGGAGTATGCGTGTCTTCATTCCGTAAGTGGATCGTTGTCGCCTTAGGCGTCACTCTGGCCTCGTCCGCCTCACCGGCACTGGCCGCGCCCAAGCCCGTGGACGTGCAGTTGCTGTCGCTCACCGACTTCCACGGCTACATCACCCCGCAGAGCAACGCCGCCGACGGCACGATCAAGGACCCGCAGGGGAACACGCTGGTGGTGGGCGGCGCGCCGTACCTGGCGGCGCATCTCGACCGGCTCCGGCAAGGGCACGAGAACACGGTCACCTTCTCCAGCGGCGACAACTTCAGCGGCTGGCCCACCGAGGTGTCGTACCACGCCGACGAGCCCACGATCGAGTTCCTGAACAAGATCAAGGTGGAGTTCACCACGGTCGGGAACCACGAGCTGGACCGGTCCCTGGAGTTCCTGCGCGACCACATGGGCAAGGGGGAGTGCTTCGGCGAGGCCGGGCTCGACAGCTGCTTCACCGACTCCGACGGGCAGCCCTTCCACGGCGCCGACTTCGACATCTCCACGGCCAACATCACCATGAAGGGCGACACCCGCCCGGTGCTCCCGCCGTACGTGATCAAGCGGTTCCAGGGCATCCCCGTCGGGTTCATCAACCTGACCACGCCCACCACCGTGGACGGCTCCACCTCCTACCAGCCGTCGCTGGACAACCTGCCGCTGGTGGAGACGGCCAACAAGTACGCCGAGATCCTCAGGCGCCGCGGCGTCAAGGCCATCGTCGCCAACGTGCACGAGGGCGGCAAGGCCGGCGAGGACTACAGCGGCTGCGGCGACCAGAAGGCCGGGCCCATCTGGGACTTCGCCAAGAACGCCTCGCCCGACATCGACGCCATCGTCACGGGCCACTGGCACTGGTTCTTCAACTGCTCGATCCCCGACCCCGCGGGCAACCCCCGCCCGGTCGTCGAGGCCGCCAACCACGGCCGCCTCATCAGCGAGATCAACCTCAGGCTCGACCGCCGCACCCGCGACGTCATCAGGACCGCGACCACCGCGGCCAACCACCCGGTGACCCGCGACATCGCCCCCGACCCCGCCATGGTGAAGCTGGTCGACCACTGGAACGCCCTGCAGAAGGAGACCTACGCCAAGCCGTACGGGACCATCACCGGCGACCTCACCAGGACCCGCGACGCGACCGGGCAGAGCACGCTCGGCAACACCGTGGCCGACGTGGAGTACTTCGACTCCCAGCAGACCGAGGGCGGCAAGGCCGACCTGGCCATGGTGGCCGTGGCGCCCACCAAGGGCTCGAACTCGCTGCGCGGCGACCTGAGGTTCGCCAAGGGCGCCAACGCCGCCGACGCCGACGGCAAGGTGCTCATGGGCGAGTCGTGGGCCGCCTGGGGTTACGCCAACCCGGTGGTCACCGTGTCGGTCAAGGGCTCGCAGCTTGAGCAGGCCCTGGAGCAGCAGTGGCAGACGCAGGCCGACGGCACCGTGAAGTTCGCCCCGCTGGCCGTGTCGAAGAACGTGCGCTTCTCCTACTCCCCGAACCGGCCCGTGGGCGACCGGATCAACCCCGCCGACGTGGTCGTCAACGGCCGGCCGCTCGACACCGGCCGGACCTACCGGCTCGCGGCGCTGGCGTACACGCTGCTCGGCGCCGACGGCTACACCGCCTTCGCCGGGTACACCGACGCGGTCCGCGGCAGCCGCGACTACGAGGCCATGCGGGCCTACCTGCGACAGGGCCCGCTGACCCCGCCCGCCCTGGACCGCGCGGTGGCCCTGCCGTAGTGCTCCGGGGCGCGGGCGGCCGCGCGGCTCCCCGCGCCCTGGAGTTGCGGCATGCTCCGATCATCGGTATATATCGTCGGTATGACTTCCAGAGCGATGCAGGAACCGACGTTCCTCATCCTGACCGCGCTCGCGGCCGGGCCGCAGCACGGCTACGGCATCATCACCGACGTCGTGCGGATCTCCGGCGAGCGGGTGCGGCTGCGGGCCGGCACCCTCTACGCCGCCCTCGACCGGCTCCAGGCCGAAGGGCTGGTGGCGGCCGAGGGGGAGGAGGTCGTCGACGGGCGGGCGCGGCGCTACTACCGGCTGACGTCCGACGGCGAGCTCCGGCTCGCGGCCGAGGCGGAGCAGTTGCGGCGCAACGCCGACACGGCCACGGCCCGGCTGCGCGGCCTGCCGGGGGCGTTCGGCGGGCCGTCCGTGGCGTTCGGCGGGCCGGGGAGGTCGTCGTGACGTCCCTGGAACGGCGTTGCCGGCGGCTGCTCGCCCGGTGGTACCCGGCCGAGCACCGCGCCCTGCACGAGGAGGAGATGGTCGCGGTGCTGCTGGCGGGCGCGCGGCCCGGCCAGGCACGGCCCGGCGTGCGCGACACCTTCGACCTGGTGCGGGGCGGCCTGACGATCCGGGTGCGGCGCGGGGCGGGCGCCCAGTGGCGGGCGGCGGTCGACGTCGCCGCCCTCCTCGTGCCCGTCGCGCTGCTGCTCGGCGCGCTCGCGCGAGCCGTCACGTTCGGAGCGGCGGCCTGGCAGCCGCCCTTCGCGGACGACGAGCTCCGGCAGTTCCTGCGCATCCTCACCTTCGCCCTGCCGTACGCGGTCGTGGTGCTGCTGGCCTGGCGCGGGCGGGCCGGTGCGGCGGCGGCCTGCGCGTGGGCGTACGCGCTGGTGATCCTCGGGGAGCACGTGTGGGGCAGCGTGTCCGCGTCGGTCACCTACACCGTGGTCGGCGACGGGGTGCTGCTGATCGGGGGCGTGCCGGTCGACGTCGGCGGGATGGCGATGTCGGCGCTGCCGCTGGTCCTGTGCGGGGCGATGCTGCTCCTCGCGCCGTCTCCCGGGCCCGGTCCGCTGGGCGGCCGGCGGCTGCTGTGGTGGATGGCCGTGCTCTTCGGCGGCGCGGTCGCCGGGGCGGCGATCTCGTCCCGGTGGGCCTATCCGCCCGTGTGGGCGCTGGCCGTGGTGGCCGCGGGGGTGGCGCTGCGGTCGCCGGTCGGGCGCCGCGCGCTGGTCGTGCTGCTGCCGATGGTCGGCGTCTACGTGGGCGGGCTGCCCGGGGCCGGCCACCTGCTGAACGCGGTGGTGCTGGGGGCGCTGGCGGCCGTGGTGCTGGGCGTGACGGCCTGGATGGCCAGGGTCGCCGGAAAAGCCCCGGCGCCGTCTCGCGTGGGACAAACCGGTCAGTGAATGACTGGTAACGTCTGCGCGATGACGATTTCTCATGACGTGGCAGGCGACGGACCGGCACTGCTCCTCCTGCACGCGGGGGTCTGCGACCGGCGCATGTGGGACCCCCAGTGGGAGGCCCTGATCGCCGCCGGGTTCCGGGTGGTCCGGTGCGACCTGCGCGGCTTCGGGCAGAGCCCGCTGCCCACCGAGCCGTACAGCAACTCCGGCGACGTGCTGAGCCTGCTCGACAGCCTGGGCATCGACCGGTTCTTCCTGGTCGGCTGCTCCTACGGCGGGAAGGTGGCGCTGGAGGTCGCCGCGAGCAGCCCCGAGCAGGTGGAGGCGCTGGTCCTGCTCTCGGCCGCCCTGCCCTGGCGGGAGCCGAGCGCCGAGCTGCGCGCGGTCGGCGAGCGCGAGGACGCGCTGGTCGAGGCGGGCGACCTGGCGGGCGCCGCGCAGCTGATGGTCGACCGCTGGCTGGGCCCCGACGCCGACGAGAAGGCCGGGCGGGCCGTGCACGAGATGCAGCTGCGCGCCTACGAGCTCCAGCTCGCCGAGGGCGTCGTCGGCCCGGTCAAGGTCCAGGTGGACCCGGCGGCCGTGACGATGCCGTGCCTGGCCGTGTCGGGCGCTCACGACGTCGCCGACTTCCGGCACACCGAGGCCGACCTGCCCGCCGTCCGCAACGTCGAGCTGCCCTGGGCGGCCCACCTGGCGAGCATGGAACGGCCGGCCGAGGTCACCGAGCTGATCGTCGGGTTCCTGCGCGAGCAGACCCGCGCCTGACGCGCCAGACCACGAGGAGGGGCAATGAGCCGGCACGTCGACAGCGAACTCGTCCAGGCCGCCGCGGAGGTCGCCCGCACCCGCTGCCGGGGTGACAACCACACCATGGCGGCCGCCGCGCGCGCCCGCGACGGGCGGATCGTCACGGCGGTGAACGCCTACCACTTCACCGGCGGGCCCTGCGCCGAGCTGGTCATCATCGGCGCGGCGGCCGCCCAGGGCGCGTACGAGCTGGACACGATCGTCGCGGTGGGGGACCGGGAGCGCGGGGTCGTCCCGCCGTGCGGCCGTTGCCGTCAGGTCCTGCTGGACTACTTCCCGGCCCTCCAGGTCATCGTGGGCGACGGCGACCACCTCCGTACGGTCCCCGTCACCGACCTGCTGCCCGAGACCTACGTCTGGGCCGACCACCAGCTGCCTCCCAGTACCCCGGCCTGACCTCTCGCGCATGCCGCGCCGGAGGGGGCAGGCCGGGGTGCCGGCGTGGTCAGATGAGGCCCAGCGCGAGCATGGCGTCGGCGACCCGGCGGAAGCCGTCGATGTTGGCGCCGGCCACGTAGTTGCCCGGCATGCCGTACTCGTCGGCGGTCTGCAGGCAGCGGCCGTGGATGTCCTGCATGATCTCCTGGAGGCGGAGCTCGGAGAACTCGAACGTCCAGGAGTCGCGGCTGGCGTTCTGCTGCATCTCCAGCGCGCTGGTGGCCACCCCGCCCGCGTTGGCCGCCTTGCCCGGCCCGAACGCGACGCCCGCCTCCAGGAACACCTTGATGCCCTCCGGCGTGGTCGGCATGTTGGCCCCCTCGCCGACCGCGACCAGGCCGTTGTCCACCAGGAACGCGGCGTCCCGGCCGGTGATCTCGTTCTGCGTGGCGGACGGCATCGCCACCTCGCAGGGCACCTCCCACACGCTGCGGTCCGGGACGAAGACGGCCTGCTCGCCCCGGCGCTCGGCGTACGTCTCCAGGCGGCCCCGCTCGACCTGCTTGACCTGCTTGAGCAGGTCGAGGTCGATGCCCTTCTCGTCGAGCACGTAGCCGGAGGAGTCGGAGCAGGCCACCACGACGCCGCCGAGCTGCTCGATCTTCTCGATCGTGTAGACGGCCACGTTGCCGGAGCCCGACACGACGACCCGCTTGCCGTCGAACGACGTGCCGCGGGCCTTGAGCATCTCCTCCACGAAGAACGTGCAGCCGTAGCCGGTGGCCTCGGTGCGTACCTGGGCGCCGCCGTAGACCAGGCCCTTGCCGGTGATCACGCCGGATTCGTAGCGGTTGGTGATGCGCTTGTACTGGCCGAACAGGTAGCCGATCTCACGCCCGCCGACGCCGATGTCACCGGCCGGGACGTCGGTGTACTCGCCGATGTGCCGGTAGAGCTCGGTCATGAAGCTCTGGCAGAAGCTCATCACCTCGCGGTCGGAGCGGCCCTTGGGATCGAAGTCCGAGCCGCCCTTGCCGCCGCCGATGGGCAGGCCGGTCAGGCCGTTCTTGAAGATCTGCTCGAACCCGAGGAACTTCACGATGCCCAGGTAGACCGACGGGTGGAAGCGCAGGCCGCCCTTGTACGGCCCGAGCGCGCTGTTGAACTCCACCCGGAAGCCGCGGTTGATCTGCACCTCGCCCCGGTCGTCCAGCCACGGCACGCGGAAGATGATCTGCCGCTCGGGCTCGCAGATCCGCTCTATGATCTTCGATTCGGCGTACTCGGGATGCTTGCCGAGAACTGGGCCGATGCTTTCGAGCACCTCGCGCACGGCCTGGTGGAACTCGACCTCGCCGGGGTTCCGGCGCAGGACGTTGTCGTAGGTCGACGACAGTTTCTCGTGCAACAAGGGCTCCCTACATCACTGGTGCGATCCTGCTCACTTTACGATTCGGCCACGCGTGAGCAGCAGCCGCCCCGCCCCGAGGACGCCGGCCCCGGCCCCGGGACGGCGCCGGTAAAGGAAGGTTTGCCCGCCCGGCCGAGTGCGGGAGGGCGGTGGGGTAGCGCGGATCCTATGACCGGCAAGCGCAAGGACGATCCGTCCGTGGGTGACGAGGTCTCCTGGAAGAGCCACGGGTCCACGGCCCGCGGCAAGGTGGAGAAGAAGATCACCAAGAGGACGAAGGAGGCCGGCCGTACCGTGGCGGCCTCGCCCGACGACCCGCAGTACGTCGTGCGCAGCGACAAGAGCGGGCGCGAGGCCGTGCACAAGCCGTCCGCCCTGCGCAAGGGCAAGGGCAAGGACGCCGAGTGAGCGACGACCGGGACGTGGCGGCCGAGTTCGGCCAGGCCGTCAACATGACCGCGCACGAGCTGGAACGCTGGCTGGACACCGAGGAGTCGAAGGAGGTCGGCCAGAAGCAGGACGGCGGCGGCGAGTCGACCGGCCACGCCTCCGGCCGCGAGATCGTCCGGCTCCTGCGCAAGGGCAGGTCCTCCTGGACCGGCCACGACTACGAGCACATGACCAAGGTGATCGGCTACATCCACCGGCACCTGGCGCAACGCCCGTCCGGTGACGTCCGGGAGACCCGGTGGCGCCACTCGCTGATGAACTGGGGGCACGACCCGCTCAAGTGAGCGGCGTTCGCTGCTCAGTCGTCGTGGGCGATGAGCATGAGCTGCCGCCACAGCAGCACCACGAACACCGCCGAACCGGCGAAGGCGAACCAGAAGGGCGCCGCGACGCCGAACCGGGTGGCCAGCACGCCGCCGATCAGCGAGCCGACCACCAGGCCGGCGTAGACGCAGACGGTGTTGACGCTGCCCACCCGTCCCTGCAGCTCCTGCGGGACCGCGCGCTGACGGACGGTGCCCGAGGTGGTGCCCCAGATGAAGGCGTGCGCGCCGAAGACCAGGAAGATGGCTCCGGCGACCCACGGCGAATGCGTCAGGGCCAGGCCCAGGTGGGTGAACGTCTCGATGATGAGCCCGATCCGCATCAGCGCGCCGAGGCTGACCCTGCGGGTGAGCGTCCCGTACAGGCCGGTGCCGATCAGGCCGCCGATCCCGCCGATGGTGGTCATCAGGCCGAACCCCATCGCGCCGAGGCCGAGCTGTTCCTGGGTGTAGAGGACGAGCACCGACCAGGCCGCGCCGAAGGTGAAGTTGAAGATCAGGATGGTGAGCGCCAGCGTGCGGACCGCCGGGTGCCGCACGGTCCAGCTGAACCCGGCGACGAGCTCGCGCACGGTGTTCGGACGCGGCGCGCCGTCCGGCCGGGCCCGCGGCGGCAGCGCGATCCGGGAGACCAGAACCATCCCCGCCAGCACCAGGAGCAGCTGGCTCGCGAACGGCCAGGTGAGGCCCAGTCCGAACAGCGCCGCGCCGATCGGCGGCCCGGCCAGCTGGTTGAGCGTGATGAACCCGGTGCCGAGGCGCGCGTTGGCGACGATCAGGTCGTCCCTGGAGACCATCATCGGCGTCAGCGTGGACGTCGCGTTGTCGGCGAACACCTCGGCGATGGACCGGAGTGTGAGCGCCGCCAGCGCCGTCGCCACGGTCACGGTGCCGGTCGCCATGAGCACGACGAGCGCCGCCAGCACCACGGCGCGCACGGCGTTCGCGACCAGCACGATCCTGCGGCGGTCGTACCGGTCGGACAGGACGCCGGCGTACAGGCTGAACGCCAGCGGCGGCGCCCAGCTCACCAGGGCGGACAGCGAGATCATCAGCGGGTCGCGGGTGAGCGTCGCGATCAGCAGCGGGCCGGCGGCGGCCGCGATCCCGTCACCGAGATTCGTCAGCCAGCTCGACGCCAGCAACCATCGGAACCCTGTCCCCAACCGGGCCGGCAGGACCCGTTCCACGACTGTGACCACGAGCGCAAAACCATACGTTTCGCCGAGCGTCCGGGCAACGCGTTTTCCACCAGGCCCGGAGCACCCACCCAGGGCCGCCCGGTCCGCCCCGAGCCGCCCCGACCCCGGGCCACCCTGGGGGCCACCCCGGGCCACCCCGGGCCACCCCGGGCCGTCGCGGGCCGCGCCGGGGGCCGGAAGCTTCGTGCCCGCCCCGAAGCCGTCACGGGCGTGCGGGAGACGGAGGCGTCACCGGGGCCGTCACGGGGTGCGGGACCTGGGGCGGTCACGGGGTGCGGGACCCGGGGGCGTCACGGGGGCCGTCAGGGGGTGCGGGACTCGGGGACGTCACCGGGGTCGTCAGGGGGTGCGGAAGCCGCGGAAGGTCACGGTTGTGCGGGTTCGGAAGCCGAGCCGCTCGTAGAGGGCGATCGCGCCGGTGTTCGCCTCGGCCACGTGCAGGAACGGACGCTCGCCGCGGGCCGTGATCCGCGAGACGAGTGCGCCGACCAGGCGGCCCGCGTGCCCCCGGCCGCGCGCCTCGGGCGCGGTGCACACGGCGCTGATCTCGGTCCAGCCCGGCGGCCGCAGCCGCTCGCCCGCCATCGCCACCAGCTTCCCGCCGTCGAAGACGCCGAGGTAGGCGCCCATCTCGCGGGTACGCGCCCAGAACGGCCCCGGTCGCGTCCTGGCGACGAGGTCGAGCATGTGCGGGACGTCGTCCGCGCCCAGTTCGGTGACGTCGCCGGGCGCGGTGGGGACGCGGTCGCCGCCGTCCCAGACCAGCTGGCGGCCGTCGAGGGCGAACACCGGTTCCCAGTCGGGCGGCGGGGTCGCCGGGGAGCTGAACAGGTCGGCCAGCTCGCGCGGCCCGAGCAGCCGGGCCAGGTCGGCCCACGCCCGCTCGTCCGGCTCGGCCGGGACCGAGGAGAAGGTCGCCACCTCCGCCTGGTACGTGGCCGCCGCGCCGAGCCGCCGGGCGAGGTGCGCGTGACGGCCGCGCAGTGACGCGCCTACCGGGTCGTCGAGCGGGGTGGCGTCGCGGTCCGCCATCGTGGTGTGCGCCTCTCGGGGTGGTACGGGAGAGCCGGGCTGGAGGGACGGGGGCATCCGGCGCCGGTCATCCTAGTGACCCCGCCACAGTGCCTTGTGCCGGGCCCTTCGCCGGGCCCCACGCCGGGGGGTTCTGTGCCGGGCGCCGTGCCCGGCCCCGTGCGGGGCAGCGGTGGGTCGGTGGTGGGTCAGTGGGGGGACGTGGCTTCGATTGCCTGTTTCATCTCGGCCGCGCCGTACCGCATCCGCTGGCCGACCTCGGCGGCTCGCGCGTCGGGCAGCACGTCGGTGATCCAGATCAGCCGACCGGCCTCCTCACCCTCCGGACGGACCTCGAAGGAGGCGTGATGGTGGGCCAGCGGCGGCCGCGCGCCCTCGACGACCGCGTAGGCCAGGCGGCGGGCGTCGTCGTCGATCGCCACGATCAGCTCGCGGATCACGTGCCCGTCGGGGAACGTCAGGAACCGCTGGTCGCCGTCCAGCCTGGTGTCCTCGACACGGCCCGGGAGCAGCCGTTCGTGCACGGCTCCGACGTCACGCAGGACATCCCAGATGTGGTCGGGGGCGGCGTCGATGACGACTTCGTGCCGGATGGAGGCCATGGGGGTAATCCTTTTGTTTACGTACTTCATTATGAAGTACTTCGCTATGTTAGCGAACGTCCCAGTCCTCCCTTCGTGGTGGGTAGGCGAAGGTCTGGTGGTGGGCCCAGTCGCCGCGCACGACGCGGTAGTCGTGCGCCGCCTCGCTGGCGGGGTGGTCGGGGCCCACGTCGACCCGGTCGGCGACCGACCAGACGCCGTTGATCCGGTGCTCCACGGTGTAGAGGAACTCGTTGAACCCCGAGTCGGACACGCACGTGTTGACGACCGTGAGCGCCCGCCGGCCCGCCGTCAGCCCCGGCGGGAGATCGACGATCTGGTTCCGCCACTTGTGGACGGCGTCCTCCAGCAACGGCCGCCACCGCGCCGCGGGCACGCCGTCCAGGGTGATGGTCGCGTCCTGCAGGCCGACGCCGGCGTCGAGCCGGCGGATCAGCCGTACGCCGGTGTTGGCCGGGCTGACGCTCACGGTGAACCGGCTCGACCCGCCGCGGGGGAACGCGCGACCGTCGTCGGTGACGATCTGGCCGGAGTCCACGGTCTGGCCGGAGTCCACGGTCTGGCCGGACGCGCCTTCGGGTCGCGGCTCGGGCCGTCCCGTCAGCCGCAGGGCGACGACGACGGCCAGGGCCAGCGCGGCGGCCACCGGCACGGCGATCCCGGCGAGCAGGACAGCCCGCCGCGGCCCGCCGCCAGCCGCCTGCGGGCCGCAGGCCGCCCGCGGCCTGCCAGACGCGTGCATGCCGCCGGACCCCTGTGGGTCGTCGGACGCCGCCGGGCCGCGATCGTCCCAGGAACCGGCGGGCAGCCGGCTGATCCGCACCCGGTCCCAGGCCCGCTCCCACGCGGGCAGCTGCTGCTCGGGCACGCGGCACCCCCGCAGGAACGCCACCATGACCGCCTTCTTGGGAAAGCGCCGACCGGCCAGCATGTCCGCGCACGTGCTGCGCGGCAACCGGGCGCCGCCCGACCTGTCGGCCCGCGCCTGCAACTCCCGCAGCGACACGTCGGCCCGGGCGAACTGCTCGGCCAGCAGCCTCACCAGGTCCTCGTGACAGGTCACCGACTCCGGCCCGGTGGCCTCCGCGGCGCCCGGCGGCGGCCCGCCGCCGTGGACCTCGCTCATCGCTCCCCACCCCGCCCTCTCTTGACCGGGCCGTAAGGCCACGCAGACCAGCGACAGAAAGTGTACGGACGGTCGCGCCGCGTGTCCGGGTTCTCATGGCCCGGCTGTTGCTACGCTCCTGTGCCGTGCGGGAGACGCGGCTCGACACTGCTCGGATCCGGGCGGCACGCCCGATGATCGACCCTATGTTCCTCGACACGCCGCTGTTCCCCTGCCCGGGGCTGGAGCCCCACCTCGGGTGCGCGGTGAGCGTCAAGCTGGAGACGGCGAACCCGGTGCGCAGCTTCAAGGCCCGCGGCACGGAGCTGGTCGCGAGCCTGCTCGCCGACGGCGGCGCGCGGGCCGTGGTGTGCGCCAGCGCGGGCAACCTCGGCCAGGCCCTCGCCTGGTCCGGCCGCCGCCGGGGGCTCGACGTCACCGTCGTGGCCCCGCGCTCCGCCCCCGCCGCCAAGCTCGACCGCATCCGCGCCCTGGACGCCGGGCTGGAGCTCGTGGACGGCGACTTCGACCTGGCCCGCGAGCGGGCGGCGGCCATGGCCGGGCACCACGGCATCCGGCTGGTCGAGGACAGCCTCGACGTCGAGACCTGCGAGGGCGCGGCGACCATCGGCCTGGAACTGGCCGGGGCTGTGGCCAGGGCTGGGGCCGGGGCCGTGTCGCCGTACGACGCCGTGCTGATCGCTCTCGGCGGCGGGGCGCTGGCCACCGGGGTGGGGCACGTCCTGAAGGAGCTCGCGCCCGGCGTCGAGGTGATCTGCGTCCAGCCGCTGGGCGCGCCCGCGATGACCCGCTCGTGGCGGCGGCGGCGCGTCGTCACCACCGGCCCGACCCGCACCATCGCCGACGGCGTCGCGGGGCGGCGTCCGATCCCGGCCGTCCTGGACGACCTCCTCGTGGTCGCCGACGACGCCGTCCTGGTGCGGGAGGAGTCGATCGTGGCCGGCATGCGGCTGCTCCTCGACCACGCCGGCCTGGTCGTGGAGCCGTCGGCCGCGCTGGGCGTCGCGGCGATCCTCGAAGACCGCGACCGCTTCGCCGGCCGGCACGTGGTCACCATCGTCTGCGGCGCCAACGTCGACATGGACGCCTACCGCCGCTGGATCGGCGCACCCCCGCCGTAGACCACGACCGCTCAGCGTTTCTCCTGGGGTTCGCCGGCCAGCCAGTCCCAGCTGGTGATGGTGGTGCGCATCAGGCGGGCGGCGGTGGACAGGTGGCTGTCGGCGCCCCAGAACAGGGTGAGCGTGCGGCGGCAGTCGGGGTCGTCGACGTCCACCCAGGCCAGCGGGGCGCGGGTGGTGGAGCGGCGGGCGAGGGACGGGACGAGCCCGATGCCGAGCCCCGTGCTGATCAGGTCGGCGATGGCGCTGGGCTCGTCGCCCTCGCAGACGATCCGCGGCGTGCGGCCCCTGGCGGCGAAGAGCCGGTCGAGCAGCCGGCGTTGCCAGTGTCCCTTGCGGGCGGTGACGAAGGGCTGGTCGGCCAGGTCGTCGATGGTCACCGACGTACGGCCGGCCAGCGGGTGGTCGAGCGCGGTGGCCAGCCCGACCGGCTCGTCCAGCAGTTCGGCCGCCTCCAGCCCGTCGGCGTGGATCGGCTGGGAGGCGACGCACAGGTCGAACTCCTGGGCGCGCAGGCGGCGGGTCATGTCGTCGGCGGGGGCCCAGTGGAGCTCGATCTCGGCGGCGGGGTGGGCGCGCTTGTAGGCCGCGAGCGGCCCGGTGAGGGTCAGGAAGGTCTCCGAGGCCAGGCGTACGGTGCCGAACCCCTCGGCGGCCTCGGCGACGGCTCGCCGTCCGGCGTCGAGCTCGCCGAGCGCCCGTTCGACGAAGCCGCGGAACAGCGCGCCGGCGCCGTTCAGGCGGAGCCGGCCGCCGCGGTCGAACAGCGGCGTGCCCAGCTCGCTCTCCAGGCGGGCGATCGTCCGGCTCAGGGACGGCTGCGCGACGCGCAGCTCCTCGGCGGCGGCGCTGAGGTGTTCGAGCCGGGCCACCACCAGGAACTGGCGGAGTGCGTTCAGATCCATCATGCCTCCCAACGCATAACACCATAGCAATATAGATCTTGGACAAGATAACTCAGGAGCCATAGCGTCGGAGGCGTTCCATCAGGACGGACATGAGGAGGACCCTCGATGCTCAGCGTGGTCGACGGACCGCGAGCCGATGCCGCGCGCCGCACGGCACCCGTGGGCTGGACGTTGCGGGCGACGGTCAGCGCCCACATGGTGGCGATCGCCGGGCAGCCGGTGTTCGCCGGCGTCTACCTGACCGGCGACTACGACAGCCTGCGCTGGCACTCCCTCGGCGCCGACGTGGTCACCTCCATCGGCTACCTGCAGCTGATCGTGACGATCGTGGTGTGGGCGCGCCTGCGCCGCAGCGGGCCGTTCCTGGCCACGGCGGCGGTGGTGGCGGCCGAGACGGCGCAGTACTTCGCCGGGCTCGACGGCGCGCTGTGGCTGCACATCCCGCTGGGGGTGGCGACCGTCGCCGCGCTCACGGTGCAGTTCATCGACGTCTGGCGCCGCCCCTTCCCGCGTCGGGCGGCCCGCGATGCCTGAGCTCGACCGGCCGGCGCGCGGCGTGACCAGGCGGCAGGCGCTCGGCATCGGCGGCGCGCTCGGGCTGATGGCGGCCACCGGGCTCGGCGCCTCGGCCGCGATGGCCCGGCGGCCCTCGATCACCGGCGCCGAGCTGCGCAGCGAGCTGCCGCTGCCGCCGCCGTTCCAGGTGCCGCTGCCGATCCCCGCCGTGCTGGCGCCGTCGGGCACCTCGGGCGGCGCCGACCGTTACGAGATCGTCCAGCGCGAGACGACCCTGGAGATCCTGCCCGGCGTGCGGACCCGGGCCTGGACGTACGGGGGCACCTTCCCCGGGCCGACCATCGAGGCGCGCCGGGGCCGGCCGATCACCGTGACGCACCGCAACGACCTGCCCGTGCCGACCGTCGTCCACCTGCACGGGGGACGCACCCCGGCCGCCTCCGACGGCTACCCGACCGACCTCGTGCTGCCCGAGGGCTGGACGGAGCCCACCATGCACATGGCGCACGGCTCCGGCATGGGGAACATGCGCGACCCCCGGGCCGTGCTGAGCAGGCGGACCAGGGACTACACCTTCCCGCTTGACCAGCGGCCGACGCTGCTGTGGTACCACGACCACCGGATGGACTTCACCGCCCCCGCGATCTGGCGCGGCCTGGCCGGGATGCAGATCGTCCGCGACGACGCCGAGCAGGCGCTCGGCCTGCCCGCCGGGCCGCGCGAGCTGCCGCTCATGATCGCCGACCGGGCGTTCACCGCCGAGGGCGAGCTCGCCTACCCCGCCCTCGACCCCACCCTGCGGGAGCGGCCGGGCGTGCTCGAACCGTACCTGGCCGGGGTGCTCGGCGACGTGATCCTGGTCAACGGCGCCCCCTGGCCCGTCCACGAGGTGGACGCGGCCCGCTACCGGCTGCGCCTGCTGAACGCCTCCAACGCCCGCCACTACGAGCTCGAAGCCGTGCTCGACGACGGGCGGCGGCTCGACCTCGTGCAGATCGGCGCGGACCAGGGTCTGCTCGCGTCCCCCGTCACCCACCAGGTCCTGCCGATCGCGCCGGCCGAGCGCTACGACGTGATCGTGGACTTCGCCCGCGTCCCGGTCGGCGGGCGCGTCCGGATCGTCAACCGGCTCGGCTCAGGCCGTACCCGGGACGTGATGGCCTTCCGGGTCGCGCGCGCCGCGGCCGACGACAGCCGGGTCCCGCGCGTGTTGTCCACCGACCTGCCGGAGTGGCGGCGGGCGGACGCCGTACGGGTGCGCGAGCTGTCCTTCCGCGCCGGCCGGATGCACGACGGCCGCGGCTGGCTGATCGGCGGGCTGCCGTTCGACCCCGCCCGCTCCGACGTCACCGTGGGCCTCGGCGACGTCGAGGTGTGGCGGATGGTCGCCGACGTCCACCACCCGGTCCACCTGCACCTGGTCGGCTTCCGGGTGCTCGCGCGCAGCGGCCGGCCGCCGTTGCCCCATGACGCGGGGCTGAAGGACACCGTCTCCCTGCGTCCGGGCGAGTCGGTGGAGATCATCACCCGGTTCGACGGCTACCGCGGCCGCTACCTCTTCCACTGCCACAACGCCGAGCACGAGGACATGGCCATGATGGCCAACCTCCAGGTGGTCTGACACCCCGCGTCAACCTCCAGATGCCCTCGTGCCACCCCGGTCCCGTTCACAAGGAGCGTCCCCATGCCCGCCGATCCCGGCATCGTCATCATCGGCGCCAGCCTCGCCGGCGCCCAGGCCGCGCGGGCCCTGCGGCTCGACCACGGCTACGACGGGCCGCTCACGCTCGTCGGCGACGAGCACCACCTGCCCTACCAGCGCCCCGCGCTGTCCAAGGGCTACCTGCTGGGCACCACCGAGGCCGCCGAGCTCGACGTCCTGGACCCGCGGTTCTACGCCGCCCAGGACGTCGCCCTCGCCCTGGGCGCCCCCGCCACCCTGCTCGACCTCGACGGCCGGCGGGTGAAGCTGGGGCGCAACGTGGAGCTGCCGTTCGGGCAGGTGCTGATCGCCACCGGCGCCCGCCCGCGCCGCCTGCGGGTGCCGGGCGCCGACCTCGACGGCGTCCACCACCTGCGCGACCGCGAGGACAGCGAACGTCTCGGCGCGGCCCTGCGCGCGGCCTCCGCCGTCGTCGTGGTCGGCGCCGGCTGGCTCGGCTGCGAGGTCGCCGCGGCCGCCCGCGCGCTCGGCGTGCGCACGACCGTCGTGGACCCGCTGCCCACGCCGCTCTACCACGTGCTGGGCGACCGGATCGGCGGCGCCGTCGCCCGCCGGCACCTCGACCACGGCGTGGAGCTGCTCACCGGCGACGGCGTCGAGGCCGTGCTCGGGACGCGCTCGGTCGAGGCGGTGCGCACGGTCGCCGGGCGGCGCGTCCCGGCCGACCTCGTCGTGGTCGCCGTGGGCGCCGTCCCGCGCACCGAGCTGGCCGAGGCGGCGGGGCTGCGCGTGGACGGCGGCATCGTCACCGACGGCCACCTGCGCACCTCGCACCCGGCCGCGCTGGCCGCCGGCGACGTCGCCCGCCACCGGCACCCGCGCTACCTCAAACCGGTCCGGATCGAGCATTGGGACAACGCCGTCGTCCACGGGACCGCCGCCGCGGCCACGCTGGTGGGCGAGCCGGTCGTCATCGACCACGTCCCGTACTTCTTCTCCACGCAGTACGGGTCCACGCTCGAATACGTCGGCCTGCCCACCACCTCCGACCGCGTCGTCACCAGGGGCGAGCCGGGGGAGCCCGGGTTCACCGCCTTCTGGCTCGACCGCGGCGTCCCGGTGGCCGCCCTGACCATGGACGGCCAGATGGACGGCCAGGACGCCGCCGGCCACCTCCGGGCCCTGGTCGCCGCCGGGCACACCGCCGATCCGCGCCGGCTGGCCGACCCCGGCGTCCCGATGGCGCAGCTCCTGCCGCACACCCCCACCGGCGTCTCGTGAACGGCGGCGCCCCGGCTCAGACGCGCAGGACCGCCTGACGGGTGTGCCCGCGGCTGCCGCCGACCTCGACCTTGACCGCCCGCTTGGACCGGCGCACCCCCCGGTCGCCCTCCTTGACCGACCGGACCGGCCACGGCAGCTTGATCCGCACCTCGTCGGCGGTCCTGGACGGGTCCGAGACGGCCAGCCGGACCCGGTGGCGGTCGTGGCGCAGCAGCACGGCGCACGGCCCGTCGGCGGCCAGCGGCCCGTGCGGGGTCTCGACGGCCCCCGCGCGCCAGAACACGGCGGCGATCAGGTCGTCCCGGCTGACGGCCTGCACGGTGCGGGAGTTGGCCAGGATCTCGACCCGCCCGCGGTAGGCCGCGGTCTGCTCGGGGGTGGCGTCGGGCAGCACGGCGTAGGCGTAGCGGGCCCGGCGCGGATCGACGCCGTGGTCCACCAGGATCGTCGTGTAGTGCCTGGTGACGGGGGTTCCGTCGCCGCCGGTGGTGGCGCCGGTGTCGATGTCGCGCCAGCGGCCGGTGCGCCGCTCGCGGATCACCTTCGCCTCGGCGCCGTCGAGCAGCGCGTACCCGGCCACGCCGGACAGGTGGATCCAGCCGTCGCCGCGGGTCAGCGGGGGATGGGCGCCGTGGGTGTTGCGGTTCTCCACGACGGTCTCGACGCGGCGGCCGTCGGAGGCGGTGATGCCGGCCCCGAGGGCGATCACGCCGTCGTCGAGCAGGAACCACGCCTTCCTGGCCCGCAGCGAGGAGCCGTCGGCGATCAGCCTCATCGCCGCCACGCCGTACTCGCCGTCGAGCGCCGCGCCGCCCGCCCACGGGGTGGGCGGCAGGCGGCGCGCGCCGTGCGGGAGGTCGGCGCGCCCGCGGGTGTCGACCGTGGTGCCCGGCAGCCGGTACGGGTCGATCGTCGGCCACAGGTCGTCGTTCCAGTGGGTCAGGTCGGCGGTGTAGAGGTACGTCATGCCGTCGCCGGTGTACCAGCCGTGCAGGTTCTCCTGGTTCATGCCCTCGGCCGCGCCGATCCGCTCCGAGCTCATCGCGATCGCGTACGCCCAGGTGGGACGCCGGTGCACGACCCGGTCCATGTCGGCGAAGACGTACGTGCCGGTGGTGCGGGGGCCGACCGGCACGGACGCGTCCGCCAGCAGCGCCTGCGCCCGCGCGACGCTCGCCAGCGGGGCGACCGCGGCGTACGGGACGGCCTGGTTGCGGGTGAGCCAGCCCTTCACCATCGGCCGCCAGCGCCGGGCGTGGCGCTCGGGCGCCGCCTCCAGCAGCGTCAGGATGGCCTCGACCGCCTTCTGCCCGGAGTGGTGGTCGCGGTGGCCCTGCACCGAGATCTGCCGGCCGCGCACGCAGTCCATCATCAGCCCGTCGAAGATGAACGGCGTGAACGAGCGGTCGACGATGTCGTAGACGTTCCCGATGTCGCGGATCTCCCACGGTGACCTGGCGAGCATGGCGATCAGCTTGGCCACGCTCTCCAGGTAGTCCACGCCGTAGCTGCCGTTGTAGGGGAACACGCCGTGCTGGATGAAGGAGCCGTCGCGGTAGAAGCCGTCGCCCGGCCCGCCGGTGCGGCGCAGCAGGTCGGAGACGGCCTTCCTGGCCCGCTTGAGCAGGCGGGCGTCGTGGGTGAGCAGCCCGCGCATCGCCACCGCCATGGCCTTGCTCGCCCGGTTGGCGCCGGTCTCGACCACGCCGGGGTGGCTGACGCGGCGTTCGGGGTCGGGGCACCAGTGGCGCAGCGGGCGCAGCCAGCGGCGCAGGTCGTCCTTGGGCAGGCCGTCGTAGAGCAGGGCACAGGTGTCGGTCAGCGCGCGCGGGACGCCGATCTCCCACCAGTACCAGTTGCTGCCGCGGCGGTCGAGGCCCTCGTGGTAGGCGTGCTCGTACAGGAAGTCCAGGGCCCTGGCCGCGGTCTCGGCGACCCGCTGGTCCCGGTGCATGTCGGTGCCCGGCGTGGCCCAGCCGAGCGCCAGCGTGCGCATGCGGTTGTAGGCGCGGTTGAAGTTGCCCGTACGGGGGTCGTCGAGCGGCAGGTCGGGCCACAGGCTCGGCCGGCCGGGAGCGGGGTCCATCTTGCGCAGCACCGCGTTGGCCGAACCCTCGACGGCCTGCGTCTTGTCCAGGTACGCCGGGTCGTACGTGGCGCCGGCCAGCAGGCTCACCCATCGCTCCCGGGCCGCGTCGAACGCGGCGGCGCCGGTCGCCTCGGCCGGCTTCTCCCACAGAGCGATTCCGGCCACGGCCGCGGCCCCCAGCAGGGCGGACCGGCGGCTGAGGGGGTGGGTCATGGAAGCCTTTCGACAATCGGCCGTCTACCAGATGAAAAGATCCTATGTCGGTGACGGGGGCGATCATTTCGCCTTCGCGACGGGGTACCCGGCATCGGGGGCATTGAACTGTGATGAACCGTATTGAACTGTTCGCTCCGGCGATCGATCATCAGGGGCAGTAGCGCTTCCTCGCGTCAGAGAGGATCTCCATGATTCGTCGCGCATCGCTCGCCGTCCTGCTCGCCATCGGCACGCTCACCGTCGTCGGCTCGCCCGCCCAGGCCCGCGCCTGCCAGATCGACTACCACTGCGAGACGTACTACTACAGCGACTCCACCCGGACCACGCTGGTCGGCGTCAAGTACGAGAACTGCGTGGGCGACGTGACGTGGGTGGGCACCCGCGGCTCGTACCCGGAGTTCTACGAGACCCCCTGCTAGGAGGGCCGGCTCGGCGAGGTGTTCCGTGGGCACGCCTCGCCCGCCGCGTCCGGCCGGCGCCCTGGGCCGACCGGCTCACACGGTGATCACGACCTTGCCGAAGGAGCCGCCCGACGCGTAGTGGCGGTAGGCGTCGGGCGCCTGGTCGAAGGGGAAGACGCGGTCGATGACCGGACGCAGCCGGTGGTCCTCGATGAGCCGGTTCATGGCCAGGAACTGCGCGCGGCTGCCGACGGCGATGCCCCGCAGCGTGGCTCCGGCATTGAAGACCGCCCGCGCGTCGAGGGGCGGCGGGTCGCCGAGGACGAACCCGACACTGGCCACCTGGCCCCCGATCGCGGTGGCCGCCAGCGACCGCCCGAGGTCGCCGGCGACGTCGATGACGTGTTCCGCGCCCTCGCCCCCGGTCAGCTCGCGCACCCTGACCGGCCAGTCGGGGGTGGCCCGGTAGTCGACGACCTCGTCGGCGCCCAGCGCGTACAGGCGTTCGGCCTTGGCCGGGCTGCTGGTCGTGGCGATCACCCGGGCGCCCAGCGCCTTGGCGAACTGCAGCGCGAACAGCGACACCCCGCCGGTGCCCTGGGTGACGACGGTCCGGCCGGGCAGCGGGCCGGTGCCGTCGCCGGTCAGGGCGTTCCAGGCGGTGACCGCGGCGCAGGGCAGCGTCGCTGCCTCCTCGTAGGACAGGTGGGCCGGGATCGGCACGAGCGCGTGCTCGTCGAGCAGCGCGTACTCGGTGAGCATGCCGTCCAGCGAGCCGCCGAGCTGCGGCAGGTGCCGCAGCGCGAACGGGCCGTCCTGCCAGCTCGGGAACAGGGTGGCGGTGACCCGGTCGCCGACGCCGACCGACTCGACGCCTGGGCCGGTCGCGACGACCTCGCCGGCGCCGTCGGAGACCGGCACCACGTCCGGCTTGACGGGGAGCACGTAGTCGCCGCGCAGGATCATCAGCTCGCGGAAGCTGAGGGAGGTGGCCCGTACCGCGACCACCACCTGCCCGGGACCGGGAGCGGGGACGGGGTGTTCCTTGATCGACAGGCCCTCGATGCCGGCCCCGCTGTCGACGTGGTAGCTGCGCATGACGTTCATCAGGCGGTCGCCAGGGGAACTTCGCCGGCGGTCTTGCTGAAGCCGAGCGCCTCGACGATCCGCCCGTCGCGGACGCGCATGAGGTTGACGCCGCTGACCCAGTCGGAGGGGCCGGTGCCGTAGCGGTAGTGCCAGTGGATGGTGGCGCGGTCGCCGGCGACGATGACCTCCTGCGGCTCGAACGCGCTGGTCAGGTCGTCCACGAGCGCGCCCCACCAGTCCAGGCACGCCTGGCGGCCGGTGACGCGTTCGCCGGTGGGGGCCGGCTGCACGGACTCCATCACGCAGTCCTCGGCGACCAGGTCGTCGAGCAGGTGGCGGTCACGCTCGACGAAGGCGCGGTTGAAGCGCTCCATGACGTCGGCGGTGGACGGGAAGGACACGGTTCCTCCAGAAGGAAGCGGGTAGATCGATCGGTCTATCTATGTATATCGACCGGTTGATCTACTCGTCAACCCATGGCAACCTGAATCCATGACTGTTCGTACGGGACCGGGCCCCCGGGAGCGCCTGCTGACGGCCGCTGACCAGCTGATCTACAGCCAGGGCGTCAACGTCGGCGTCGATGCCCTGCTCAAGGCGGCCAACGTGGCCCGGCGCTCGTTGTACGAGCACTTCGGCGGCAAGGACGGCCTGATCGTCGAGGTGCTCAGGTCGGCCGCCGACGCCGACGCCGCCGACTACCGCCGCACGATGGACGCCGCCGGCCACGATCCGCGCGAGCGCCTGCTGGCCGTCTTCGACCGCATCGGCGAGATCGTCGCCATGCCCGGCTTCCACGGCTGCCGCTACCTGGCCGCCGACCTCGGCCTGACCGACCCCGGCCATCCCGCGCACGAGATCACCCGCGACTACCGCCGGCAGGTGCACGAGCTGCTGGCGCGCGAGCTGACCGCGCTCGGCCACCCGCACCCCGACCACGCCGCCGACCAGCTCCTCATCCTCATCGACGGCACCCTCGCCGTCGGCGCGACCCGCCCCGGCACGAACCCGGCCGCCGCCGCCCGCGAGCTCGCCGAACACGTCATCACCCTCTGACGGGCCCTGCGCGGGCCGGTGCCCGGAGGCCTGGGGGCGGCGCCTGACAGGCCGTCACGGCGTAGCCCCGAGCGGCGCCTATCGGGCCGTCGCGGTCAGGGTGGTGTGCGGGACGGTCGTCGCGCCCGCCGGGCCGGTCAGGTCGAGGGCGAAACCGTCCGCGGTCCGGCGGCCGAGCAGCCGGGCCCGCTGCCCGCAGAACAGGGGCCGGTTGTTGCGGTGTGCGATGCGCGTCACCCGCTCGGGACGCCCCTCCAGCCGCAGCGTCTCGGCCAGGGCGAGCGTCATCAGCGGCCCGTGCACCACCAGGCCGGGATAGCCCTCCACGCGGGTGGCGTACGGCCAGTCGTAGTGGATGCGGTGGGCGTTGGCGGTGGCCGCCGAGAAACGCATGAGCAGGGTCGGGTCGGTGTCGAAGTGCCACTCCCAGGCGCCCGCCCTGCGGAGCGGGGAACCGGCGGCCCGCGCCGCCACGGCCTCCTCGGCCGCCGCCGCCGGGCCGGTGGGGGCCACGGCCTCCCGGTAGATCAGGTCCTGTCGTTCTTCCAGCCCGGGGCTGCCGTCCTGGCCGGTCAGCCGGGTGCGCACGACCACCACGACCAGGCGTCCCGACCGCCCGGACTTCTCGGTGACCGACTCCACCGTGCTCTGCCTGCGTACGGTCTCGCCGACCCGCAGCGGCCCGTGGAACACGACCGCCGTGACCGCCGTGACCGCCGCGAACCACGGTACGCCCCGGCCGGGCCCGCAGGGCAGTGCGCGGTCGCCCCGGGGGGAGGGCGAGCGTCAGCGGGCGGAGATGATGCCGCCGGGCAGCAGGGCGCCGAGGGTGGACGTGTCGTTGACCATGTTGAACACGTCCAGCACCGGCTGGAGCAGCGCGCCGACGGGCCCGCCGGCGGCCAGCGAGTCGGCCGCGGCCGGAGTGGTGAGCGCGACGGTCAGCAGCGCGCCACCGGCCACGGCGCAGGTGATACGGCCCATGAGCTTCATGGACACCTCCATGGGAGTTACCGAAAGTGATCGTCCAGCACTCTACGTGACGGGAGGGTGTCCGGCCGGTAAGGCGCACGGTCAGGGCTGGACGGGGAGCATGACCTCCACCGTGGTGCCCGTCCCCGGCGCGCCGCTGACCAGGCAGATTCCGCCCAGTTCGGCCGTGCGCTCGCGCATCGAGGTCAGGCCGATGCCGGAACGGTGCTCGGGCGGCAGGCCCCGGCCGTCGTCGGCGACCAGCAGGCGCAGCGCGCCGGGCTCGCGGCGCAGCTCGACCCGGACGCGGGTGGCCCGCGCGTGCCGCCGCACGTTCGTCAGCGCCTCCTGCGCGATCCGGTAGACGGCCACCTCGACGGCGGCGGGCAGGCCGGTCAGGTCGCCTTCGGCGATCACCTCCGCGGCCGGGCCGTCCGGCGCGGCCAGCGCCCGCACGGCGGCGGCCAGGCCCAGGTCGTCCAGGGCGGGCGGGCGCAGGCCGTAGACCAGCTGCCGCAGGTCGCCCGTGACGGCGTCCATGCCGGTACGCAGCTCGCGCAGCAGCCCGTCGGCCGCCTCCGGCGAGCTCTTCAGGCTGAGGCGGGCCATGTTGACGGTCATCGCCAGCCCGCTGAGCGTCTGGCCGAGGCCGTCGTGCAGGTCCCGGCGCAGCCGGCGGCGCTCCTCCTCGCGCGCGGCCAGCATGCGCTCGCGAGAACGTTGCAGGTCGGCGGCCAGACGGACCGCGTGGGCCACGTCGGCCGCGTACGGGACCAGCGTGTCCAGCACCCGCTCGTCGTGCGCGGCGGGGAAGCGGCGCGCGGCGGGTGGGCCGACCAGGAGCCGGCCCACCCATTCGCCGTGCCAGATCAGGGGCACCTCGCGCGGGGAGTCGCCGACCTCACCGCGGTCCGTGCTCGCCACGCTGACCGGGTGGCCGGGCTCGCCGCTGGTCACCTCGACGGCGACGCCGCGTACCGCCAGGCCCTCGCGCAGCACGCCGATCACCGCCGCCAGCGCCTGCGCCGGATCGCCCCGGCGCACCTCCTGGGCCAGCCGCTCGGCCAGGACGCGCGGATCGCCCACCGGCCCGTAGAGCAGGCGGTCGACCGCGCGTTGCAGCGCCCGCCGCAACGGCTGGAAGAACGCGCCCGTGAGCAGCGCGGAGGCGAGCCCGGCGACCTGGTGGTACCCCGACACCAGCAGGCTCGACAGCGTGGCCACCCCGAAGTAGACCCCGCCGACCACGGCCAGCAGCCCGGCGGCGACGAACGTCCGGCTGACGACGGTGTCGATGCCGTAGAGCCGGTAGCGGGTCACCGAGATCACCATCGACACGGGGATGACCGTCGCCCACGCGATCGACAGCCACTCCAGCCCCGGCACGACGATGGCCACGAGCATGAACACGATGTACCCGGCGAAGGAGAACAACGGCCAGCCGATCTGCCGCCGGACCATCGGGCCCGCCCGGCGGAAGCGCAGCAGCATCGACCACGCCGCCAGCGGCAGCGTCGAGAGGATCCCGGTCCAGGCCACCACCGTGACCACCGGCCAGATCGGCGCCAGCTCCGGGACCTGTAACGGGTTGGGGATGACCGCGGGCAGCGGATAACCCGCGGCCGGCGGGTCGGGACGCAGGAACATGTGCGTCAGCTCCACCGCGGTCGACACCGCGCCGAGCAGCACCACCAGACGCCAGCGCCGCGACGGCAGCCTGCTGTCGGGCGAGTACAGCGGCAGCAACATCTCCAGCAGCAGCCCGGACACCGCCCAGCCGACATGTGCGGGGAACCGCAGCCACCCGGCCAGCGCGAGGTCCCCGCCCGCGGCGGCGGCCAGCATCGCCGACTGGCAGAAGGTGTTGACCGCGCCGCCGAGACCGCCCGCGCACATCAGCCACGCCAGCCTGAGCCGCGGCCGGTGCATGATGAGGAACGCGCTGAACGCCGGGAACGTGACCCCCGCCGCCGCGAGCGGCGTGAAGATCTGCGGCAGCCGCCACTCCGGCGGCAGCGCCGCGTACATCAGGACCGCGGCGAGCACCAGCACCGGCGAGACCACGGCCATGACGACGGCGACCGCCCGGGCTGCCCACGCCATCCGTCCCCGCCTTCCGGCTGCCGTTCCCGCCCGACCCTAGCGCGCCCGCGGAAGGGTCCGCCATGAGCGGCCGGTCGGCCGGACCGACCGGCGGGTCAGCGCAGCGACCGCAGCAGGGCGCCGCGGTCGAGGGCGTCCACGGGCCACGTACGGGAGCGCAGGGTGCCCCGGTCGCGGTAGGCACGCATGATCGCGACGTGTTCCGGCAACCGGACGAACCCCCGCAGATCCTCCTCGCTCCGCCACACCGACAGCGAGCCGACCCGGCGGCCGGTGAGATCCGCCCAGAGCCACATGCCCACCGCGCCCGGCAGGCCGGGCCAGTGGCGGCTGAGGGACCGGCCGTGCCGGGCGATGCCGGGCAGGTCGAGCAGCCGCCGCAGGCGGAAGTCCGTCAGGGCGGCGACCAGCGGCCCCGGCCGGTCGCTCTCGGGGCCGGGGATCCAGCGTGAGGTCAGCATGCGGCGCACCGGCCGGACTCGGAGGTCATGCCGCCAAACTATATTAACGACCGATCGTTTGCATATCTTGGGAGTGGCGGTCAGGCGCGGCCGGGGGAGAGGGCGGCGGCCAGCTCGCGCCAGTGGGACATCGCCGTCCGGCCCGGCTCGATCCCGATCACCTGCACGGCGACGTGGTCCGCGCCTGCGTCCACGTGGGCGCGCAGCTTGCCGACGACGGTGTCCAGATCGCCCCAGAAGACGAAGTCGTCCACCAGGCGGTCGCTGCCGCCGCCGGTGATCTCGTCCTCCGCGTACCCGAGCCGCCGGAACTTGGCCACGTTGTACGGCGTGCTCAGGTAGGGGCGCAGGTGCTCGCGGGCGGCGGCGCGGGCCCTGGCGGGGTCGGTCTCGAACAGCACCGGATGCTCGACGGCCAGGAACGCGTCCGGGCCGAGGAGCTGCCGCGACTCGGCGGTGTGCGCGACGTTGACGTGGTAGGTCTGAGCGCCCGCGGCGCGGTCGCGGGCCAGTTCGAGCATCTTGGGCCCGTACGCGGCCAGCAGGCGGCGCACGCCTGACTTCGGAGCCGGGTTGACGGTCTGCAGCTCGTCCAGTTCGTCAAGGTAGGTCCGCATGGCGGTCAGCGGGGTCGTGCCGGGGCGGGGGTCGCCACCGAAGCCCAGGCCGAGGACGTGCCGGTCGGGGTAGGCGTCGGCCAGCAGCAGGGCGGCGCCGTACGTCCACCTGGCCTCGCGGGCCCAGATCTGGGCGATGCCGTTCACGATATGCATCCGCCGCGTGCTGGACAGCAGGAAGCCGGCGTGCGTGAGCGCCTCGCGGCCGAGCAGCTCGGGCATCCAGAACGCCCGCCACCCCTGCTCCTCCAGCTCCTGGATCGACTCGCGCATCCGCGCGGCCGGGACGTGCTCGAAGTCGAACGTGTAGATCCCGAACGTGCCGAGATCCAGGCCGTCGATGCTGCCCATGGGACGTCCCCTCATCGTGTGTCGATCCTCAGAAGAATAGACATATCGCAAAATGTCGATATATGGAAACCGGCCGGCCTCCTTTGCGGGAGGGTGCTGCCTTCTACAGCGTGCGGCCGAGGGTGGCGACGAGCTGGGCGATGCGCTGCTCGTCGCGCTTGTAGTGCGTCCACTTGCCCACGCGGGTGGCGCGCACCAGCCCCGCGCGCTGCAGCTCGCTCAGGTACGCCGACACCGTCGACTGCGCCAGCCCCACTCTGGCCTGGATGTGCGTCACGCACACCCCGACCTCCACCGGGTCGGCGATCGCCCCCTCCAGCGAGAAGTGGCGCTCCGGCTCCCGCAACCACGTCAGCAGTTGCAGCCGGGTCGGGTTCGCCAGCGCCCGCAACGCGTCGGACAGTTCGGAATCGGTCATCAGTGGAGCCTCCGCCATGGACGCGAGCATAGTGAGCCATCGACGTATCGCGGTAATCCGATGCGTACCAGCTCGGCGCCCGCGTGGTTCCTCAACGGGAGGCAACGCCTCGGTAGATTTCCCGCACCCGAAGTAATCCATCCAGTCAAGACGATTGCCTCAAATAAGTCGATCGCCTTATATTCCGAAGTGTCGGGCTTTCAAGCTGGAGGACGCATGACCGCTGACGCGATCCCCGATTTCCCCTTCGACCGCCCCACGGCGCTGGAACCGCCCCCACAACTCGCCGACCTGCGGGAGAAATGCCCCGTGGCCCACGTACGCCTGCCCAGCGGCGACGTCGCGGCCCTGGTGACCCGGTACGACGACGCCCGCGCCGTCCTGGCCGACCCGCGCTTCAGCCGCAACCTCGCCCGCGAGGGCGCCGCCCGGCTGTCCACCACCGAGGACGGCGGCCTGTTCAACCGGCGCAAGGACGCCGGCGACATCGGCGAGGGCGAGGGCCACATGCGCTGGCGACGCCTGCTGAGCCGCTGGTTCACGGCCCGGAAGATGGAGGTCTGGCGCCCCCGGGTCCAGGCCATGGCCGAGGACCTCCTCGACTCCATGCTGGCCAAGGGCTCTCCGGGCAACCTGTCGTCCGGCCTGGCCCTGCCCCTGCCGGTACGGGTCATCTGCGCGCTGGTCGGCGCGCCGAGCTCGGACCAGGACAAGTTCGCCCACTGGTCGCGCACGATGCTGACCCTGACGCGCAACACGCAGGAGGAGGTCGACACGGCCTACCGGGAGTTCAACGCGTACGTGTCGGACCTGATCGACCGCAACCGCGCCGACCCCGGCGACGACCTGCTCAGCGAGCTGACCCAGATCACCGACGCCGAGGACGGCAGGCTCAGCCAGGACGAGCTCATCGCCACCGTGCGCGGGCTGCTGCTGGCCGGCCACGAGACCACGTCCAACATGATCGCCATCATGACGGCGATGCTGCTGTCCGACCGGCGGCGCTACGAGGCCGTGATCGACGACCCCGACCTGATCCCGGGCACCGTGGAGGAGGTCCTGCGGCTGGACAGCACGCTGTCGGCCATCGGCGGCGTGCCCCGCTTCATCACCGAGGACGTCGAGCTGAGCGACATCACCGTGCCCGCCGGCAGCACGCTGATCCCCAACATCCCGGCGGCCAACCGCGACCCGGCCAAGTTCGCCGACCCCGACCGGTTCGACCCGCGCCGGGAGAACAGCAGCCAGCACCTCACCTTCGGCGCCGGCCGCCACTACTGCCTCGGCCAGCCGCTGGCCAGGGTGGAGCTGCAGGTCGTGCTGGGCCTGCTGGCGCAGCGGCTGCCCGGCCTGCGGCTCCGCGACGACCCCGCCGAGCTGCGGCTGCGCACGGGCGGCCTGTCCGGCGGCCTCCAGGACGTGTGGGTCACCTGGTGACGCGCTGACCCTGGCCGGCGGCATGGGATAGCGTTCGGGGACGGTGGTGGAAACGAGATCGAGGACCGGTCATGGACGTCAGTACGGCGGTCGCCGCGCCGTCTCCCCGCTCGATCCGGGCCAAGGACAGGATCATGCAGACCGCGGAGCGGCTCTACGCCGAGCACGGCTTCGCGCACGTGTCGATCAGGATGATCCGCGAGGCCGCCGGCCAGCGGAACAAGTCCGCCGTCCAATACCACTTCAGCACCCGTGACGAGCTGATCCACGCGATCCTGTCCCGTCACGCGGCCGCCATCGACCGGCACCGCCTGCCGATGGTGGCCGCGCTGGAGGCGTCGGGCGAGGTGTCGCTGCGCGACTGGATCACGTGCGCGATCGCGCCGAGCATCGAGCACCACATCGAGCTGGGCACCCCGTCCTGGTACGGGCGGTTCCTGGCCCAGGCCGTCGTGGAGCCGTCCCTGCGCGAGTACGCGGCGCGGGCGACGCTGAGCACGCCCGCGTTCCGCCGGCTGGAGCTGCTGCGCCCGCCGTCGATGCGCGACCGGGAGCACGAGCTGTCCGAGCGGCAGGCGGCGATGATCCGGCTGCTCGTCGTGCACATGAGCGCCGAGCTGGAGGCCGACCTGGCGGCCGGCCACGCCGCCGCCGGTTCAGTCGAAGAATCCTGGCGGGCTCTGGGCGAACATCTTGTCACCGCCGTCTGCGGACTCAGCGGGGCTCTGCTGCCTTAGAGAGTCCCTGTCCGGTACGCGCACGATCTCCCCGCCGGTGCCGCGAGGGGTGCCGTAGTGGCGGACCGCCTGGTAGTACAGCTTGGCCAGCGCGTTGCAGCTCGGCTGACGGAAGATCGAGTACTGGGTGCACACCTGCTTGAGGTCGAAGAAGAACGCCTTGTCGATGTGCTCCTTGTTCGCCGGGAAGTCGCCGACGGCCTGGTAGTTCCGGTAGCCGAAGTCGTGTCGCCGGCACGGGATCGAGAAGTCGAAGCCGAGCGGCTGGTCGGGGCTGCTCGTGCAGCCGTCGCTCGACCAGTCGAAGTCGAAGTCGGACCACGACCCCTGGTCGGCCCAGGCGTCCCGCCAGGCCGAGGCGCTGGACGCCGTGGGTTGCGTCAACTCCGAGAGCGCGGCCAGCTTCTCCTCCAGCGTCACCGCCTGGGCCGGCGGCGCGACCGCGAGAACGGCGACCAGCGAGAGAGCGAGCGGGACCGGCGCCCCGAGAGCCCGTCTGACCATGGGAACCTGCCTGTTTCGACCGGGACGGGAACATGTCATGGTCAGGTTCGCCCGCCGGCCCGCCGCGACCTGGGAATTGCGGGAAAACCCGCGGCAAAGGTCGTGTCCGGTTTCCGACGGGAGACGCCGCGGTCAGCCGTTCGGTGTTCCGGCGCGGGCGTCAGCCCAGGCCGTCGGCCTGGTTCATCTCCTCGGCCCGGGCCAGCGCCTCGGCCAGGGGCGGGACGTCCCAGACCGTGCGTTCGGCGTCCGTGGTGACGGGGTCGACGCGGTAGAGGGACCAGCGGCCGCCGATGTCGACGTACTGGGTGCCGTACCGCTGGGGCAGGCCCATCTGCAGCAGCCACCGGTCGAGGGCCGAGGCCGCCAGCCTGCGGGCGGGCCGGAAACCGGCGTCGGCCGCCCGCCGCGCCAGCTCGAAGGCCAGGTGGTAGTGCTCGGCCAGCCCGCCGTGCCGCATCACCGCGGCCAGGTGGTAGTAGTCGCCCGGCGAGCGCACCTCTCCGGCCGCGAACTTCTCCATGCAGCGCGCCCGCCGGGCCAGGCCGCGCTCGCCGCCGTCGCCGGGCACGCCGTCGCGCCGGTCGTCCTGGTCGCGCTCGAACAGGTCACGCAGCTCCGGATCGCCGGGCGCCTCGCGGTCGGGGTCGGCGAGCTTGGCGAGGATTTCCGGAAGGCTGAACATTTGGCTGCGCGGCGCGGCCGACCATCTGCGCGCCGCTCGCGCGCGGCCCTTTCCAGTACGGTTATCCGCCACGTCTGCCAGCGTGCCGGGACAACCCGGGGCGCGCAAGACGGCGCCACGCCGCAATATAGGGAAAATGTAGGCCCGTCGCCCGTTGACGCTTTATTGGGCCGGGGCGATGATGGCCGCGAAAGGGGCGCCCGCGCCTTCGCCGGAAATGAGGGAATGCGTGACCTTGCTTAAGGATGCGAATACTCGACACCCCGGGGCGTCTGCCGGCGTGCCCGCCGAGCGCCGGAACGCGGCCGTGAGCTGCGGGTTCTTGGCGGGTGGTGGCAGGGGCTGAGCAGATGAAGCCCGTGCCCGGCGCCACGGCGCCGCTGCGCGCCGGCCGGCCCGAGTTCGCCGCCGATTTCCGGGCGCATGAATTCATGCCCTTCGGGGGGCGCTGCGGAATTCTAGAACGGTCATCGCCGGGAAGCGATTCCGGTGATAACGCGCGGCGGATGCGGATCGCGATATTACGCATAAGCCGCGAGTGCAAATGGCCCGGCCGCGCCGAGTGGGCGTACGAGGAAGCGCGTGGCATTCCGGGCCCGCCGCTCACCGGCGGCGCGGCATGAGCGATCTCGTCGCCTCCGCCGCGGACGCCCTGCGCGCGCTCGACGAGGCGCTGCTCGGTCTGCTGAAGGCGCTCCCGCCCGAGGACCCCGGCGCGCGGGCGGAGCTCCGGGCCGAACTCGAACGGGCGGGCGTCACGGGCGAGGTCGCCGGCCGCTGCCTGCGCGTCCTGCGGATGGTGCTGTCCGGCGAGCACGCGCGCCCGAGCGACTGGATCGGCGTGACGGCGGTGTTCCAGTGCGGCTTCTGCGGCTCGGTGCCCGACCCCGCCGATCTCGTCGTCGGCAAGTCGGTCTCGATCTGCCTGGGATGCGCGCTGCTGGCGACGGCCGGGGCGGTGCGGTGCGAGCGGGAGCCGGTGGAGCGGCCGTGCGCGTTCTGCGGCGCGCGGGCCGTGCCCGCCCACCTGGGCGCCGACGGGGACAGGACGGTCTGCCGCGCCTGCGGCGAGCTGGTGCTCTACATCATCGCCGGCAAGAAGCGCGCCGATTGACGCCCGGGGACGGCGGGACGGGCGTCAGCCGCCCTGAGTGTAGATCGTCCGCCACCGCGAGCACCGGCCGACGGGCCGCGCGCCGTTGCCGCGGCACACCTGCGCCCGGATCTGCAGCGCGCCGCCGACGTTCTTGCGGAAGGAGCCGGTGCCCGGCAGGCAGTTGTAGACGCCGTGCGTGCGCCAGCGGCCGTTGCTCGCGCTCTGGTACCTGATCAGGAGCCACGAGCAGCCCTTGCCGCGGTCGTCGTCGAGGGTGCCGGTCACGGCCAGCCCCGACTGGCCGGCCACGACCTTGCCCCGGGCGGTCGCCAGGCCGTCGGTGGAGTGCAGGGCGCCCCACCTCCAGCTCGCCGGATCGGCGGCGGTGTCGGCGGCGGCCGCCGTGCTCAGCGCGGTCAGCGTGAGGACGGCGACGCCCAGGGCGGTCAGGACGCGGGTCGGAAGATGGTTCGTCACCGGTCCAGGACTACCGGCCGGTACTTGTGGCCGACTTGGAAGCGGGCTGAGGCGTCAGGGTGCGGGGCAGTGGGCGGGGGCGGTGCCGTAGGCGTACCGGAGGAAGTCGACCAGGTAGGCCGACCAGGCGTTCCAGTCGTGGCCGCCCCTGCTGTAGCAGTAGCGGTGGCCGACGCCGAGGCCGGTCAGCGTGGCGTCGAACTCGCTCGCGTACGCGCCGAGGATCGGCTCGCTGACGCCCGGGGCGTCGTCGCTCGCCCTGGTGTCGTAGCCGCACGCGGCGGGGGCGGGCTCGGTGCCGTCCGGGGCGCTCGGGAGGCTCGCGCAGCCGCCGGCGTACAGGGCCAGCCGTCCGTCATAGGGGGCGTACCTGCCCTGAGTGACCAGGTCGGCGGGGTTGGCGGCGGGCCAGTCGTCGACCGTGCGGCCGTGGAAGACCGTGGTGGTGTGCGGGCCGAACAGGGTGTCCAGGCGGTAGCGGCGCTGCACCTCCTGGTCGAGGACGGGCAGCGGGCTGCCGTTGTCGTACTTGTTGACGCGGAACTCGCCCAGGTCGGTCAGCTCGATCGCCGCGCCCGACTGCCACATGGAGTCGGAGATCGTGCGCTGGGCGGGCCTGGCCCGCAGGTCGATGCCGGGCGAGAACGCGCCGATCACCGAGAAGACGCCGGGGTGCGCGGCCGCGTACCGCAGGGTGCCGTAGCCGCCCATGGACAGGCCCGCCAGGCCGCGTCCCGACCGGTCGGCGACGGTGTTGAAGTTGCTGTCGATCCACGGGATGAGCTGCTCGATGTGGTACGTCTCCCACTTCGGTGCGAAATATCCGTCCGTACGGCCGGCCCAGTCCGCGTACCAGCCGGTCATCCCGCCGGTCGGCATCACCACGATGCCGTCGAAGGAGCCCGCGTCATGGACGAGGGAGACGAGGCCGGCCTTGGTGGTCCACGCGTCGTAGTTGTCGCCGCCGCCGTTGAGCAGGTAGAGCGCATGGTAGGGGGTGGCCCGCGAGGGGTCGTAGTCCTTCGGCAGGTAGACGCGGACGGTGATCGGGCGCGACAGCGGGTCGATGACCGGCGTGCCGCCGGACGCCTGGAAGATCGCCGTCGAGGTCATCGTGACGTCCCGCAGCTCCGAGCCGTCGCTCTGGGGGCGACGACGTACCTCGACGCAGGTGATGCCGTGACCGTCGGGCCGGGGCAGCACGGCCGCGCACCCCGTCGTCTCGGTGACCGTCTCAGTGGCCGTCTCAGTGGCCGTCTCGGTGGCCGCCTGCGCCACCCCCGGGCCTGTGAACGTGCCTGTGAAGATCAGTAATCCGGCAAGGGTGGACGTGAACCGCATCGCTCTCCTTCGGTTCGGGCTCCCGACTGCCCCAATGTACGGGGGGACCGGCCGCCGGGGCGTCAACCGCCGGACCGAAGGAGGTCAACTTCTGCCGTACGGCTCAGCGCAGGTGCGCGGCCGTCCAGCAGTCGGGCGCGCCGGGTTTTCCGCACGTCGTCAGCTCGCGCAGCACCCCGGCCAGGGACGCCGTCCGGGCGTTGCCGGGGTCGTTGGACTCCTGGCGGGGGTCGGTGACGGTGTTGTAGTACTCGGGCTTCGGGTCGTTCTCGTACTCGACGTACAGCTCTCCCGCGGTCCGTATGGCGTTGTAGGTGGGCGGCTGCGCGTTGCCGTGCCTCAGCCGGTCGGCGTCGGGGTCGGGCCTGCCGGGCGTCCACGGGTTGGGCCTGACGTGCTCGACCAGCGCCGCCTGCCGCCAGTCCGTGACCTGCCGGCCCTGGACGAGGGGGAGCAGGCTGCGGCCGTCCCGGCTGTCGCGGATCGCCGGGGCGACGCCGGCCATGTCGAGGAAGGTCGCGAACAGGTCCACGTTCTGCGCGATGGCACCGGTCACCACCCGGTTGCGCTCTCCGGTGACCGGCCGCCTGACCAGCAGCGGGACCCGTACGTCGTGGTCGTAGGCGGTGGACTTGCCGCGGAGCAGGCGGTGCTGGCCGAGGTGGAAGCCGTTGTCGCTGGCGAACACGACGTAGGTGTTGCGGCGCTCCGGCTCGGTGAGCGTGGACAGCACCCGTCCCACCATGTCGTCGACCGACTGGACCATGCGGATCCGGTCACGGAAGTCCTCGCGCAGCTCCTCGGCGCGCTTCGGCTCGATCGGGGCCCGGCGCACCCAGGAGGGCTTGTCGGCGGTGTCCTCGTCGTAGGAGGGCAGGGTGGTCACGTCGATGCCGGCGCAGTCGGGGCCGCCGCAGTCGCCGTGCGGGAACTCGCCGTCCGGGAAGCGGTCCTTCGGACGGTCGCGCGGCGCGGGCGGGAAACGCGGCTCGGTGTCGCCGGGCCGGACGTCCACCCGGTTGTGCGGGGAGAAGGGCGCGACCTGGAGGAAGAACGGCCGGCCGGGAGCGTGCTCGCGGGAGCGCTCGATGAAGCCGGTCGCCCGCCGGGCCAGCTCGTCGACCAGGTAGTCGCCTCTGGAGGGGGCGATCGGTCGCCGGTCGCCCGACTCCTCCCTGACGTAGCGGGTGAGCTGGTACCTGAACTCGTTGTAGCCGCCGCCCGCGGAGACGTGCCACTCGTCCCAGCCGTCCGGCACCTGGTAGCCGGGGCGGGCGGGGTACTCGTTGATGTATTTGCCCAGGTAGCCCGTGCGGTAGCCGGCCTGGTGGAGCGGGACGGCGTAGGTGCGGCCCTCGTGCCGGGCGAACGCCTCGTAGCCGCCGCGGTCGTAGCCCTGGTTGGTCCGTACGCCGGTGTTGTGGGGGAACTGGCCGGTGAACATCGAGGCGCGGGAGGGGCAGCAGAGCGAGTCGGACACGTAGTAGTCGGTGAACGTGGTGCCGCCCTCGGCCAGGCCGCGGACCGTGTCCATGTAGGGCAGCAGGTCGGCGGACAGGTCGTCCACCAGGAAGAAGATGATGTTCGGCGGGGTGGGGGTGTCGGCGGACGCCGGGGGCGCGGGGGAGGCGATGAGCAGAGCGAGGATCGCGGCCACCGCCGCAGCCAAGCTTCTCCTGATATTTCGGGACAATGACATGACTGCCTCGTATGCGGTGGTAGGGGAGCAACGGCGCTGCCCACTAATATCAGACAAACTACCCACAAAGCACAAAACCTCCCACACCTCCCCCACCCTCATCACCCAGCCCAGGCGCCATCGGCCTCGAAGGGGCGGAGGGTGTGAGGGACGGAGGGGGTGGGCGGCGCTGTATGTGGGGGCGCAGGGTGTGGCGGCGCTGTATGTGGGGGCGCAGGGTGTGGCGGCGCTGTGTGTGGGGGCGCGGAGTGTGAGGGCGCAGGGGGTTGCAAGGTGTGACGGCGCAGCAGGTGAAGGCGCGGGGGTGAAGGGCGCCTGGCGTCGGATGGGTGTGAAGGGCGCGGAAGGTGAGGGCGGCGGAGGGGGGCGAGGGCCCGCGGTCACCGTGCCGAGGGGGTGAAGGGGCGGGTCAGCGGGTGAGGACGCGGGTCAGGGTTTCCTGGACGGTGGCGCGGACGGTGGCCGGGTCGTCCAGGTCGAAGCCCACCACCAGGCCGTCCCTGACCAGGAGGAGGATGTCGGCGGTGCGTTCGGCGTCGGCGTGGCCGTCGGCGGCCAGCAGGTCGCGGTACAGGTCGCGGTGCCAGCGCCGGTGCTCGGCGATGGCCTGCCGTACGGGATGCGCCGGATCCGGGTACTCGGCCGCCGTGTTGACGAACGGGCAGCCGCGGTAACCGGAGCCGGACCCGAACTCGCACATGAACGCGAAGACGGCCGCCAGCGTCTCGCGGGGCGAGTCGGCGCGCAGCGTGCCGACCATGGCCCGCTGCGCCGCGCCCTGCTCGGCGATGTACGCCCGGACCAGCTCGTCCTTGCTCGGGAAGTGGTGGTAGAAGGTCGCCTTCGCGACGCCCGCCGCCGCGATGATCCGGTCGATCCCCACCGAGTGCACGCCCTCGGCGTAGAACAGCCGCGCCGCCGTCTCCAGGACCCGGGTGCGGGCCGGGCTCGGGCGGGGGTCCTTCGCCGTCTCTGCGCTCACCCCTTGACGCTACCAGACAGACCTGTCTAGTCTCAGGCTCAACAAACCAGACAGACAGGTCTGTCTAGTAAGGCGAAACGAAGGGCAACCGGTCATGAGCATGTACACCGCCATCGCCACCTCGGCGGGCCGCGACGGGCGCGCGGTCTCCTCCGACGGCAAACTGGACGTCAAGCTGGCCCTGCAGAAGGAGCTGGGCGGCGATGGCGAGGGCGCCAACCCCGAGCAGCTCTTCGCCGCCGGCTACGCCGCCTGCTTCGCCTCGGCCATGCGGCTGGTGGCCGGGCAGAGGCGGATCGACGTCTCCGACGCCTCCGTCACGGCGGAGATCGGCCTGTCGCCCAACGGCGCGGGCGGGTTCCAGCTGGACGCCACGCTCCGCGTCGAGCTGCCCGACGACCTGGCCCCCGACGTCGCCCGCGAGCTGGTCGAGGCCACCCACCAGGTCTGCCCCTACTCCAACGCCACCCGCGGCAACATCCCGGTCAACCTGATCGTCGAGTGACGGGGTCCGCGTCCCGGAAGATCGGCCGGAGGTGGAGACGAAAGACTTGAAGTGTGACATGTTACATGCCATGCGAATCACTCTCTCCGCGGCGGCCGCCCTCCTGGCGATCGCCGCGCTCGGCGTCCCTTCCGTCTCCGCCGCGGCGGCGGAGACCGCGGCGCCGCCCGTGAAAAAGGTGAGCAGGGAGATCTCCCCGCTCAGCCCGCAGCAACGCGAGCAGGCGGCACTGCGCAGGCAGGCCGTCGAAGGCGTCTTATCCCCGGACGCGGCGGCGGCCAAGGCGCGGCCCGGCCGCTCCGCCAAGGTCGGCCACCGCTACGTCGAGCTCGCCCAGGAGCGCAAGGACCAGGTCTTCGTCGTCCTGGCCGAGTTCGGCGACAAGGTGGACAACGAGACGAAGATCGACGGCCAGATCAAGTACGGCGGCCGGCCGGGCCCCCGCCACAACGCCATCCCCGACCCGCGCGGCACCGACGACAACCACACCCTCTGGCGCCCGGACTTCGACCGCGCCTCCTACGCGAAGTCCTACTTCGCGACCGGCGGCAACTCCCTGCGCGACTACTACCGCCTCCAGTCCTCCGGCCGCTACGACCTCGACGGCTACGTCAGCGACTGGGTGCGCGTGCCGTACAACGAGGCCCGCTACGGCAGCGACCGGTGCGCCCCCGAGGAAGGCGGCATCTGCTGGAACAACTGGGACCTGGTGCGCGACTCGGCCAACGCCTGGTACGAGGCCGAGAAGGCCAAGGGCATGACGGTGGAGCAGATCCGCGCCGAGCTGGCCGAGTACGACGTCTGGGACCGCTACGACCACGACAACGACGGCGACTTCGACGAGCCCGACGGCTACCTGGACCACTACCAGGTCGTGCACGCCGGCGTGGACGAGACCTGGGGCGGCGGCGCGCAGGGCGCGGACGCCGTCTGGGCCCACCGCTACTTCGCCTACTGGCCCGAGCGCGGCCAGGCGGGCCCCGAGGGCAACCGCAACGGCGGCACCCAGATCGGCGACACCGGCATCTGGGTCGGCGACTACCTGACGGTCGGCGAGAACAGCGGCGTCGGCCTGACCGCCCACGAGTTCGGCCACGACCTCGGCCTGCCCGACCTGTACGCGGGCGGCGGCGACAACTCGGTCAACTTCTGGTCGCTGATGTCGTCCGGCTCCTACCTGAGCTCGCGGACCGGCCCGCTCGGCGAGTACGCCGGCGACCTGGACGCCTGGAGCAAGCTCCAGCTCGGCTGGCTGGCCTACGACCGGGCCCGCGCGGCCACCCCCTCCACGCACACCCTCGGCGTCGGCTCCTACAACACCCGCGACCCGCAGGCGCTCGTGGTGGACCTGCCGGCGCGCGAGATCAGCACTCCGCTGGGCAGGCCGTACCAGGGGGAGTGGCAGTGGTGGAGCGGCAAGGGCGACAACCTCGAACAGACGCTCACCCGGCAGATCGACCTCTCCCGGGCCACGGAGCCGACGCTCAAGGCGCACGCGGCCTACGCGATCGAGCAGGGCTACGACTTCCTGTACGCCGAGGTCTCCCGCGACGGCGCGGCCTGGACGCCGGTCGCGCAGCCGCTCACCGGAAGCTCGGACTGGCGGGAGATCGCCTACGACCTGAGCCCGTACGCGGGCGGCAGGATCTGGTTCCGCTTCCGCTACTCGACCGACTCCAACACCTCCGAGTCCGGCTTCCGGCTGGACGACGTCCAGGTGCCCGGCGTGTTCGCCGACGACGTCGAGCAGGGCGAGGGCGAGTGGACGGCGGTGGGCTTCGCCCGCAGCGGCGAGGTGGGCGTGCAGCGCTTCTCCCGGGCCTACCTGGCCGAGAACCGGCGTCACACCGGGTACAACGCCTATCTGCGGACCGGGCCGTACAACTTCGGGTGGACCGGCAGCCAGCGGGTCGAGCACTACCCGTACCAGCAGGGCGTGCTCATCTGGCTCTGGGACGCCTGGTACGGCGACAACACCACCCGCGACCACCCCGGCGAGGGCATGATCCTGCCCGTCGACGCCCGGCCCGAGCCGCTGCGCTGGGCCAGTGGGGCGGCGGCCGGGGCGCGGCTGCAGGTGTTCGACGCGCCGTTCGGCAACGCGCGCACGGACCGGCTGCGGCTGCACTCGGCGGGCGTGCCCGCCGTGTTCCCGGCGCGTCCGGGCGTGCCGGTGTTCGACGACCACCGGGGCGTCTACTGGCACCCCGACCTGCCGCAGCTCGGCGTGAAGGTGCCGGACACCGGCACCCGGATCGCCGTCCTGCGTGACGGGGACCGCGCGCTGGTGCGCGTCTCCGCCTCCTAGCGGCGGCTGCGGCCCGCGTGCGGGGGCGCGGGCCGCAGGTCGATGGGCGTTTACGACCGTTTTAGGTAGTTTCGGGCAGGGTTGTGGTGTTGTATCCCATAGAGAGGAAAGATCATGACCTCTGGGCCTGACGGATTCGGCAAGGCGGAGACCCTGGAGAACGAACCGCCCAGGCGCCGATTCCCCCGCTCCGTACTGCTCGCCGCGACCACCGCGGTCGTCCTGGCCACCGGCGCCGGCGTGGCCGCCGCCTCGGCGCTCTCGCCGGCGCCGTCGCCCACCGGAACGCCCCCGTCCGCCGCGAGCCCGTCGGTCGCCCCGTCGGGCTCGCCGTCCGACAAGGGACGCGGGTGGGGACGCGGGTTCGGCGGCCCGCCCGTCCACGGCGAGTTCGTCGTCCCCGACGGGCAGGGCGCGTACGTGACGGTGGCCACCCAGTACGGCGACGTCACCGCCGTCGGCCAGAACTCCCTCACGGTCAAGAGCGCGGACGGCTACACCAAGGAGTACGCCGTCAACGCCGACACCCGGGTCAACCGCGACCAGGGCATCGACGCGATCAAGGCCGGCCGGAAGGTCATGGTCAGCGCCAAGGTCACCGGCGGCACGGCCACCGCCGTCACCGTCCACGACGTGACCGCCCGCGACGGCCGCGGCCGGCACCCCCACGGCGACAGGGACGGCGGAACGGGCGGCCCGCGGCACGGCGACCACCAGCCGACGCCGTCACCCAGCGCCACCTCCTGAGGGACGACCGGCGGAGTTCACGCGGTTATGCCCCCCGTATATACCCTCGGTATATAGTGCGGGGGCATGAGCGTTCCTCTTGCGCTGCTCGGCCTCCTTGAGCGGGAGCCGAGCCACGGCTACGACCTGAAGCGCGACTACGACACCTACTTCGGCCGCGGCAAGTCGCTGCCCTTCGGCCAGGTGTACTCCACCCTCGGCCGGCTGGCCAGGGACGGCAAGGTCACCGCCGGGGAGAGCGAGCCCGGCGACGGCCCCGAGCGCAAGCGCTACGCGATCACCCCCATCGGCGCGCGTGAGGTCGAGGCGTGGCTGAGCGAACCGGTCGCGGCCGAGCCGTACCTGCAGACCGTGCTGTTCACCAAGGTCGTGCTGGCGCTGATGCTGGGCCGCGACGCGGCGGCCTACCTCGACCTCCAGCGCGCCACCCACCTGCGGCGCATGCGCGAGTTCGCGCAGATCAAGCGGGGGGACTCGCTGGCCGACGCGCTGCTGGCCGACCACGGCATGTTCCACCTGGAAGCCGACCTGCGCTGGATCGACGTCACCCAGGCGCGGCTGGACGCGCTGGCCGAGCTGGTGCGGGGGTCGTCGTGATCCTGGAGGCCCGCGGGGTCAGCCGCTCCTTCGGCCGCACCCCGGCGCTGCGGGAGGCGAGCCTGGAGGTGGCGGCCGGGGAGATCGTGGCGGTCATGGGCCCCAGCGGCTCGGGCAAGTCGACGCTGCTGCACTGCCTGGCCGGGATCTTCACCCCCGACACCGGCGAGGTGTGGTTCGACGGCAGCCGCCTGGACACCATGAGCGACGACCGGCGCACCCGGCTGCGGCGCACCGCGTTCGGCTTCGTGTTCCAGTTCGGGCAGCTCGTGCCGGAGCTCACCGCGGCCGACAACGTCGCCCTGCCGCTGCTGCTGGCGCGTACCGGGCGCAAGGAGGCGTACCGGCGGGCGGCGGGCTGGCTGGAGCGGCTGGAGCTGGCCGAGTTGGGCGGGCGGCGCATCGGCGAGCTGTCCGGCGGGCAGGCGCAGCGGGTGGCGATCGCCAGGGCGCTGGTGATCGGGCCGCGGGTGCTGTTCGCCGACGAGCCGACCGGCTCGCTCGACTCGCTGACCGGCGAGCACGTCATGGAACTGCTGGTCGGCCTGGCGCGCGAGGAGGGCACGACGGTGCTCGTGGTCACCCACGACGCCCGCGTCGCCTCCTGCGCCGACCGGGAGGTCATCGTCCGCGACGGCCGGCTCACCGACCCCTTCGCCGGTCAGGTCGCACGGTGATCGCCCTCGGCCTGCGGCTGTCGCTGGCCGGAGGCAGGGAGGCGGCCGCCCGGCTCGCGCTGATCGTCGCCGGCGTGGCGGTCGGCGTGGCGGTGCTGCTGGCCACGCTCTCCCTGTTCAACGCCTTCCAGACGGCCGGCGGGCGCACCTGCTGGGAGTGCACCCGCGGCACCGCGCCCAGCGGCTGGGCCCTCGACGCCACCGCCACCGGCGCCCTGTGGAACTACCACGAGGACTACTACGCCGGCCGCCCGATCAGGCGGCTCGACGCCGCCGCGCTCGGCGGCCGGGCTCCCGTCGTCCCCGGGCTGTCCCGCATGCCCGCGCCCGGCCAGTACTACGTCTCCCCGGCGCTGGCCGAACTGCTGGACTCGGCGCCGCGCGCCCAGCTCGCCGACCGGTTCCCCGGCACGAGGGCCGGGACGATCGGCCGCGCCGCGCTCACCGGCCCCGACGACCTGACCATCGTGATCGGCCGCACGCCCGAGCAGGTCGCCGCCCTGCTCGGCACCCGGCAGGTCGACACGACGGCCGACGAGCCCGCCCTCGACGGCGACGCCGACATCTACCACTTCGGGTTCGCGATCGCGGCCGTCGGGCTGCTGCTGCCGCTGCTGGTGCTGGTCAACACCGCCACCCGGCTGGCCGCCGCCCGCCGCGAGGCCCGCTTCGCCGCGATCCGGCTGGTGGGCGGCACGTCCCGGCAGGTCAACCTGTTCGCCGCGGTGGACTCCGCGCTCGGCGCGCTGACCGGCACGCTCGCCGGGATCGTGCTCTTCCTCCTGGTACGCCCGGCCGTCGCCACCGTCCGCGTCACCGGCTCCCGGTTCTTCCCCGACACGGTGACCCCGGCCGCCTGGCAGTACGCGGCCGTGCTCGCCGGCGTCCCGCTGCTGGCCGGGGTGAGCGCGCTGTGGGCGCTGCGCCGGGTCCGGATCTCGCCGCTGGGCGCGCTCAGGAAGGGCGCCCCACGGCCGCCGCGCGCCTGGCGGGCGATCCCGCTGCTGGCCGGGCTGGCGCTGTTCGCGGTGCCGATGTTCCAGACCGACGACCGCAAACCGAACGCCGGGCCGGCCTCGGCGGGCCTGACGCTGATCATGATCGGGCTGATCCTGGCCGGCCCCTGGCTGACGATGCTGGCCGCCCGCCTGGCCGCGCGGCTGACCGGCGGAGCGGCGACGCTGCTGGCCGCCCGGCGGCTGGCCGCCGACCCGAAGGCCGCCTTCAGGTCGGTGAGCGGGCTCGTCCTCGCGGTGTTCATCGGGACGGCGATCGCCGGGATCGTGCCCGCCGTGGTGGACGGCCAGCGGGCGGTGGCCGGCGGCACGCTGTCCGGCGTGCTGCGCGCCCCGCTCGGCGACCTCGGCGGCGGCGGGCTGACGCCGCGGGCCGGGGCCGAGCTGGTGGCCCGGCTGCGCGCCTACCCCGGCGTCGGCGTGCTGCCGATCCACGCCGCGAAGGAGGAGGAGAACCGGGTGATCGACCCCGAGCGGCCGCCGCCGCCCCGGGCGGTCGTCGAGTGCGCCGACCTGGCCCGCTTCCCGGCGCTCGGGCAGTGCCCGGCGGGCGCGCGGGCGGTCGCCGGACGGTTCGACCGGGTGGTGGAGGCCGACAACCCGCTCACCATCGACAGGCTGATCCCCCTCGCCGGGCCGGACAGCGAGCCGGTCTCCGCCGACGGGCTCAACCTGTCCTCCGTGCTGGTCTCCATGGCCGACCCGGCGACCCTGGAGGAGATCCGCACCCTGCTGGCCGGGCAGAGCACCGGCCCGCCGATGACGTTCGACGAGGTCGCCCAGGTCCGGGCGGCGCTCTACACGCAGGCCGAGAACATCGCGCTGGCCATGGTCGCGCTGACCCTGCTCGCCGGCGGCTGCAGCCTGCTGGTGGCGGTCGGCGGCGGGCTGGTGGAACGCCGGCAGCCGTTCACGCTGCTGCGGCTGGCCGGCACGCCCGGCCGCACCCTGGGCGCGGTCGTGCTGCTGGAGTCGGCGTTGCCGCTCGTCCTGGCGGCCGTCGTGGCGGCCGGGGCCGGGTTCGGGGTGGCGGCGCCGTTCATCGACGCCCTCGCCATGAAGGGGACCTCCCTGGCGATGCCGGGGCCCGCCTACTTCGCCGGCGTCGGCGGCGGGCTGGTCGCCTCCCTGCTGGTGATCTCGACCGTCCTGCCGCTGCTGCGGCGCATGACCTCGCCCGACGACGCGCGTTTCGAATAGGAGCCACATGAAGCTGCGAAAGCCCTGCGCGGCGATCGTGCTCGCGCTGGTCGCCGGCCTGCTCACGGCCCCTCCGGCCGTGGCCGCCGACGGCCGCTACTCGGCCGAGATCCGGCGCACCGAGTACGGCATCCCGCACGTGTCCGCCAAGGACCACGGCGGCCTCGGCTTCGGCTACGGGTACGCCTTCGCCCAGGACAACCTGTGCGTGCTGGCCTCGTGGGTGGTGACGCTGCGCGGCGAACGGTCCCGCCACTTCGGCCCGCAGGCCCGCTCCGACGATCCGGTGCGCCCCGTCGCCAACCTCACCAGCGACCTCTACCACCGCAGCGTCGCCGACTCCGGCGTCGTCCGGCGGCTGCTGGCCCGGCCCGCCCCCATCGGGCCGAGCGCCGAGCTGCGCCAGCTGGTCGACGGGTACGTGGCCGGCTACAACCGCTACCTCGACGACACCGGCGTGGCCAACCTGCCCGACCCCACCTGCCGCGGCAAGTCGTGGGTCGGCCCGATCACCGCCGAGGACGTCTGGGCCAACCTCCTCGACCTCGGCCGCATGTCGGGCAGCTCGGCGCTCAAGGAGGCCATCGTCGGCGGCGGCGACGGGGACGACGGCCCGCGCCGCGCCCCCGGCAGCAACGGCTGGGCGCTGGGCCGCGAGGCCACCCGCGACGGCCACGGCATGCTGCTGGCCGACCCGCACTTCCCGTGGAACGGCGTCCGCCGCTTCTACCAGGTGCAGCTCACCATCCCCGGCGTGCTGGACGTCGCCGGCGGCAGCCTGTACGGCACCCCCGTCGTGCAGATCGGCCACAACAGGACCCTCGCCTGGACCCACACCGTCTCCCACGCCCAGCGGTTCACCCTCTACCGGCTCGAACTGGCGCAGGGCGACCCCACCACCTACCTGGTCGACGGCCGGCCCGAGCCGATGGGCCGCCAGGAGATCGTGGTGCCGCTCCAGGACGGCACCCTCGTCTCGCGCACCCTGTTCACCTCCCGCTACGGCCCGGTGCTGGCCGCCGGGCGCGGCGAGGAGTACGCGTACGCGCTGGCCGACGTCAACGCCGCCAACCTGCGGGCGGCCGACGAGTGGCTGGCGATGGCCAAGGCCGGCGACCTGCGCGGACTGCGCGCCGCCCAGGACGCCCACCAGGGCCTGCCGTTCGTCTACACGCTGGCCACGGACGTCGGCGGGACGGCGTCCTTCGCCGACGCCTCCGTCGTGCCGCACGTCACCGACGCCCAGGCCCGCCGGTGCGCCAAGCCGTCGCCCGACCCGTCGATCGACGCGTTCGTCCTGGACGGCTCGACGTCGGCGTGCCTGTGGGGCAGGGACGCCGACGCGGTCGTGCCGGGCATCTTCGGCCCCGGCAACCAGCCCGGCCTGACCCGCGCCGACTACGTCGCCAATGCCAACAACAGCCCGTGGATGACGAACCCGGCCGCGCCGCTGACCGGTTACGACCAGGTCTGGGGCGCCGTACGGACCGACGTGGAGCTGCGGCCCCGGGTCGGCCTGGACATGATCGACCGGCGGCTCAAGGGCACCGACGGGCTCGGCGCGCCCGGCTTCACGCTGGAGACGCTGCAGGCCACCGCGCGGAGCAAGCGCAATCACGGCTTCGAGCTCATGCGTGCGGACCTGAAGGCGTTGTGCCGGGAGCACCGCGAGCTGCGGGCCTCCTCGGGGGAGCGGGTCGACGTACGGGACGCCTGCCGGACCCTGACCCGCTGGGACGGGCGCGCCACCCTGGACGGCGAGGGGGCCGTGCTGTGGCGGCGGTTCTTCGACGGGCTCCAGGCCCCCGTCAAGCCAGGGGAGCCGCCGCAGAGCTGGTGGCGGGTGCCGTTCGACCCCGCTGAGCCGCTCACCACGCCGCGCGGCCTCAGGCGGGACGACCTCGGCGTGCGACGCGCCCTGGCCGACGCCGTGCTGTTCTTCCGCGACAACCGCCTGCCCCTGACCCTGACCACCGGCCAGGCCCAGCACTACGGGTCGGTCCCGATCCCCGGCTGCACCGAGGGGGAGGGCTGCTTCGACCGCGTCCGCAACTCCGGCCCGCTCGGCAAGGACGGGCGCTACCCGGACGTGAACACCGGCTCCAGCTTCATGATGGCCGTCGAGCTCACCCCGGACGGGCCGCGCACCCGCACCGTCCTGACCTACTCCCTGTCCGCCAACCCGAACTCGCCCCACCACGCCGACCAGACCGCCCTGTTCTCCCGGGGAGGCTGGGTCACGGAACGTTTCACCGACGCCGAGATCCGCAGCGCCCCGCAACCGAACGTCACCACCGTGAGCGGCTGACCGGCTTGTGGAGGCCGGGTTCTGCCCTTATTGTCACCCTTCGTGAAACCGCTCATGATCTTGACGATGGCGGGCGTGCTCACGGCCTCCCTGGCCGGCACGGCCGCCGCCGAGAGCGCGGCCTACCCGGTCAAGCACCCCAAGCTGATCGCCAACCCCCTCTACGAGGCGGGCCCGCTGCCCACGACCACCTGCGCCGAGCCGCAGGTCAAGCGCCACAACCTCAAGCAGGCCCGCGCCTACGTGGACGCGGTCGTCGCCTGCCTGGAGACCACCTGGCAGCAGCACCTGACCGCGGCCGGGCTGCCGTACGAGCCGGTGAAGGTGCGGCACATGAACCGCATCCCCAAGAAGTACTGCGGCCTGGCCGTGGACGACGACGAGTCGCAGACGTGGTACTGCGAGAAGACCCGCACGCTGGTCTTCCAGATCGGCAAGGACTGGACCGACGACCCGAGCGACCTGTGGCTGTTCCACACGACCGCCGGAATGTACGCGTTCCACGTGCAGAGCCTCGTCGGGATCTCCGACGCCTACGACGTGATCCCGTACCCCACCAAGGCGGAGGGGCGTGAGCAGGACCGGCGCAGGAACCTCCAGACCGAGTGCCTGGGCGGCGCCTTCGTCAAGAGCGTCTGGCCCCTGGAGGGCAGGTCGAAGAAGGACTGGGACTATTTCCTCACCCTCCCCGTAGGGAGCAAGGAGGGCAAGTACAGCTCGTACGGCACGACCGCCGCCGTGCGGTCCTGGATCAGGCGCGGCTTCGCCACCGGCGACCCGGCCTCCTGCAACACCTGGGCGGCTGCCTCCTCCAAGGTGCTCTGAGCCGCCCCCCGCAGGGCCCGTGACCAGGTGTCATGCCGGTGACCGAGGGCATGACCTGGGCAAGGGCATCTCGGGGGGTGGGGTGGGCGGACAGCGGCCGGAGGGCGGCGCGTACGGCGGGGACCTGGGGCCGTTCGGCGCCGAGAAGCTCCTGCGGCTGCAGGCGAGCCTGACGCAGATCGAGGATCTGCACGGCCGGATGGCGCGCCTGCTGGAGGCGGTCCTCGCGATCAGTTCCGAGCTGGAGCTGAACGCCGCGCTCCGCACCATCGTGGAGGTCTCGGCCGACCTGGTGGACGCCCGGTACGGCGCCCTCGGCGTGCTCAACGACGAGGGCGAGTTCGCCGACCTGTTCACCTACGGCGTCTCCGAAGACGTGTACGAGACCATCGGCCGCCTGCCGACCAGCCACGGCCTGCTCCAGGAGCTGATGGCCCGGCCGAGGCCGCTGCGCGTGGACGACGTGCTCGCCCACCCCAGCTTCCGCGAATACCCTGACGGCCATCCGGTGATGCACACCCTGCTGGGCACGCCGATCCTGGTCCGCGGCACCGTGTACGGCAACCTGTACTTCGCCGACAAACGGTCGGGCCTGCCGTTCACCGGCGACGACGAGCGGATCGTCGCGGCGCTGGCCAGCGCGGCCGGCGTCGCCATCGAGAACGCCCGCCTCTACGAGCGCATCCGCCGCAACACCGAGGAGTTCCAGCGCAGCCTGCTCCCGTCGCTGCCCGACCTGAACGGCCTGTGGGCCTGCGCCCGCTACCTGCCCTCCAGCACCGTCCCGCGCATCGGCGGCGACTGGTACGACGCGATCGTCCTGCCCGACGGCGTGCCCTGCCTGATGGTCGGCGACGTGATGGGCCACGACCTGCGCTCGGCCACCGTCATGAGCCAGATCAGCAACATGCTGCGGGTGCTCGCCTACGAGCACTGCGAGCCGCCGTCCCGCATCCTGCGCCGCCTCGACGAGATCCTGCACGCCCTGCACGGCGGCCCGATGGCGACGGTGCTGCTGGCCCGCCTGGAGGAGTACGGCGGCACCGACTGGCGGCTGAGGTGGGCCACCGCCGGGCACCTGCCCCCGCTGCTGCTCCCCGTCGACGGCCCCGCCCGCTACCTGCGGGCCGAGGGCGGCCACCCCCTGGGTGTCACCCCCGACCTGCCCCGGCCCGACCACGAGCAGGTCATCCCGGCCGGGTCCACGCTGCTGCTCTACACCGACGGGCTGGTCGAGGACCCCGCGCACGGCCTCGACCGGGGCATGGAGAGCCTGATCCGCACCGCCTCCCGGCTGCGCCACCTGCCCCTGGAGGAGATGTGCGAGCTGCTGCTCGTCCACCGGGGCGACCGCTTCACCGACGACGTCGCGCTGCTGGCCCTGCGGCTCGGCGAACCGGCCGGGCTGCACGCCGGCTGACCGGTTCCGTCGCCTGCTCGATGGCCAGATGTGCCAGATAACTGTCGTTGCAGACATTCCGCCAGTTCGGTGAGAATCGGGTCATGCCCGCTGCTCACCGCGTCGTCATCGCGCTCTTCCCGGACGTCGACCTGCTCGACGTCACCGGCCCGGCCGAGGTGTTCGCCCTGGCCAACCGGGTCGCCGGTCGCGCTCTGTACGACGTGCGGCTGGCCGGGCCCCAGGGTGGTCAGGTCACCACGTCCGCCGGGGTGCGGCTGGTCGCCGACCTGACGTTCGACCAGGTCGGCGACCAGGTGGACACCCTGGTGGTGCCCGGCGCGGTGACCGTCACGCCCGCCGGGCCCCGCGCCCTGACGGACGCCGAGGTGGTCGCCTGGGTACGGCGGACCGCGCCAGGCGCCCGCCGGGTGGCCTCGGTGTGCGTCGGCGCGCACATCCTGGCCGAGGCCGGCCTCCTGGACGGCCTGACCGCCACCACCCACTGGTCCACCGCCGGGCAACTGGCCGCCGACCACCCCCGGGTCACCGTCGACCCCGACCCGATCTTCCTGCGATCCAGCGGCCGGATCTGGACGGGCGCGGGCATCAGCGCCTGCCTCGACCTGACCCTCGCGCTGGTGGCCGAGGACCACGGCGAGGAGACGGCCCTCGCGGTGGCCCGCGAACTGGTCGTCTACCTCAAGCGTCAGGGCGGCCAGAGCCAGTTCAGCGTCCCGCTGACCCGGGCCGCCTCGGGCCGCCGCGACATCGACGACCTGCGCCTGTGGATCGCCGAGCACCTCGCCGAGGAGCTGACCACGGTCGAGCTGGCGGCGCGGATGGGGCTGAGTCAGCGTCAGTTCACCCGGGTGTTCCGGCAGCAGACCGGCTTCACCCCGGCCGCGTACGTCGAGTCGGCGCGCGTGGAGGTGGCGCGCCGGCTGCTGGAGACCACCGACCTGCCGCTGCCCCGGGTGGCCGCCGACAGCGGGCTCGGCTCGGTGGAGACCCTGCACCGGGCCTTCCGCCGCCGTCTGGGCACCGGCCCCGGCACCTACCGCCGCCGTTTCCGCACGGTGGCCTGATCCCTCTCTCCCCGCGTACGCCGTCCGAGCCGGGCGGCGGCGCGAGCCTGCCCGAAAGACATCCCAGGAGCTTAGATGTCAAGCTGCAACCGATTCTGCGTGATGCGACCAGGCGGTCGTCTCGTCGTAGAGGGTGCCGGTTTTGAGGCATCCATGCAGGATGCCGACGAGCCGGTTGGCGAGCT